>NZ_JACJPA010000016.1:0-2890 GCF_014695845.1 Trichocoleus sp. FACHB-591 | reverse complement strand
ACCAAAACTTAACGACTGATTTGGCATTCAACTCGATTGAACCGCCTTGGTACGGACCCGTATGCCAGGTGGTGTGGGAGGGGGGAACTGCGAGGTTTCTCCCTATCCCGATTTTTTAGAGCATTTGTACTATATTAGATTGAATTTAATTCCTGCTAAATCTTCACTTGCAAGGGGAATAATAGACTTGGTTCAGTATCTGTTTTTACGTTTTACGCTCTGCTCCGTTTCATATGAATGCTAATTCATCTGCACTACCTGCAAGTCATCAGAGTATTGTTGAACAGCTTGATTTAATGCTGCGGGCACGCTATCCGCTGATCTATATTGTGGGTGCAGAAGAAGAACCGATCGAGGCAGTATTAATTCAGGCTTCTGCTCGTTCAACGCCTCAGCGGGAACTTTACCTGTGGGATATCGTGCGAGGCTGGGATGACAATGGCTCAGATAAGGGGTCAGCGATCGCCGCCCTCGGTCGCATTGCCAAAGCGTCCGGTGAAAAACCTGCCATCTACGTTCTACGAGATTTACATCCTGTTCTCAAAGCTCCGCTGCAGCCGGGTAATGTACCCATCATCCGTGAAATCAAAACGTTGGCTCGCGAACTCAAGCGTAGTCGCAAAACCTTAGTACTGACGAGCTATTCGCTGGATGTACCGCCCGAATTCATCGAAGAGATGACCGTAATTGATTTTCCGCTACCTGATGCCGACGAAATCAATTATCTGCTTTCTCTATTGGTGGTTCCAGAGAAATTGAAGCTGTCGCAACTCTCGAAAGAGCAACTGGTCAAAGCTTGTCAGGGGTTAAGCCGAGCCCGAATTCAGCGGGTGCTGGCAAAAGCGATCGCAGCGAAGCAGCAGGTAACCGAACAAGATATTGATAGCGTTTTAGAAGCCAAGCGACAGGCCATTCGACAAACCGGTATTTTGGAGTTTGTCACGACTCATGCCTCGCTCAAAAGCGTAGGTGGACTGGACCATCTGAAGCAGTGGGTGCAGATGCGCCAGGATAGCTTTACTGAAGAAGCACGGCGCTACGGTATTCCCAACCCTAAAGGGGTATTATTGGCAGGCATTCAAGGCACTGGAAAATCGCTCTCTGCTAAGACAATCGCTCACGAATGGCGGCTGCCTTTGCTGCGACTTGATGCAGGGCGGCTTTTTGGTGGGCTGGTAGGCGAAAGTGAAAGTCGCGTGCGCCAGATGATTCAAATTGTGGAGGCGATCGCACCTTGCGTGCTATGGATGGATGAAATTGATAAAGCCTTTGGCAACATCAACGCAGGCTTTGATGGAGACTCAGGGACCAGTCGTCGCGTCTTTGGCAATTTAATCACCTGGATGCAGGAAAAAACCAGTCCGGTGTTTATTGTTGCCACGGCCAATAATGTGCAAATTTTGCCAGCAGAACTACTCCGTAAAGGACGCTTTGATGAAATCTTCTTTTTGAACTTACCCACTGAGCCAGAACGACGGGAAATCTTCCGCGTGCACTTGCAGCGATTACGCCCCAGCCGTTTACGCGAGTTTGACCTGGATCTGCTAGCCCGTCAGTCTAAAAACTTTAGTGGAGCCGAGATCGAGCAAACAATTGTGGATGGTATGCAACGAGCCTTTAGTCGTGGCACTCCTGGTAATCGGCATGACTTCACAACTGAGGATATCGTGCAGGCGATCGAAGAAACCGTCCCGCTAGCCGCGATCGCTCGCGATCAGATCGACGCTCTCAAGCAATGGGCTGCCAGCGCAGGTGCGCGTCCAGCTTCTCAGGATATGCAGCTGGTGGAAGAGTTACGTCAGTTAACCCATCATCACGGCATCGGTCCCCTGGAGGTAGATTAGGTATTATTTGTAATTTAGAAAAGTGGATTGGGATAGGGTTAGTCTCGCAGTCGTAATGTTTCGATTAATTGGGTAAAACCGGAGGACACACATGTCTCACTTTAGCCGCATTAAAGTTGAAATCAAAAATGGTGAAGTTTTGCACCAGGTGTTGCAAGAGTTGGGCTACAACGTTGAATGTAATGCTCAGGTACGGGGCTATCAGGGTGATAAAATCCAGGCTGAATATGTAATTCGGCGATCGAATGGTTATGATTTAGGATTTCGTCGCAGCGATGGCGATGAAAACTATGAGCTAGTAGCAGACTTCTGGGGAGCCAGAATTAATCAACAGGATTTCCTCAATGCCATTTTGCAAAAGTATGCCTACGGAACACTAATGGCATCGGTACAGGCACAAGGGTTTGATGTTGAGGTTCAGGAAACCTTAGAAGATGGCACCGTGCGCGTTGTGGTTGGCAAATGGGTATAGTCCTTCGTTACTCAATGAAGGAGTAGTAGTGATCGGGATCGCCAGTGGAAACATGGCAGGGTAATTGAGATAGCTTTGTTCGTGTTTGACAAAGTTGGATCGTAACCCTCATCGTATGGGTCTCGTTGATTATCCTTGGGAGTATCCGAAACGTATTCAAAGGTGTGACCGTTGGAATCTTGACTGGGATGATAAAAGCCAGACTCTTCTAGAAAATCGTTGTAATCCTCTTCGTCAATTCGAGCATGAATATAGTATCAATCATCGCCATAGGATACAGAGGATTCGTATACGGCATAAATGCGATCGCACGCTTAAATCCGCGTCTTTCAGCCCTTGCCGCAACAGTGGGATTGCCTCTGTTCCATAGGTTGCTGCTGCCTGTAATGCTGCCAACTTTTGAGCGAGTTCAGATTGCTGGAAGCGTTGCTGAAGCCCCAGTAAGCCACCCAACACAGTACTATAGCTATTGCCAGTCTGGTTAGGACGTAGACTGGCAATAGGAGTGATGGGTCCCCCAGGATGGCAATAGCTTATAGTTACGACTTCCGTCAGAAGGTGATGCAAGCCATTG
>NZ_JACJPA010000015.1:0-48425 GCF_014695845.1 Trichocoleus sp. FACHB-591 | reverse complement strand
GCAAAGCTTGCAGGCTTTGACGTTGGTAGGGAGTCGGCATCCCATCGAGCAAGTGATAGATTAGTTCTTGGGCGTGGGCAAGAATGTCCATTGTTCTTGCGGTCTATTAGTTTCACGCCCTTTCTGCCACCTTTTAAGCCTTGGTGCAAGATCTGAGCTTGACTATCCTGGATGATTTACCGCCGCCTCTAGACGAGTTTAGAGCCCTCCAGCAGCAACTTCGCCAAGAGTTAGGAGCGAAGCCTACGACTCTCAGGGATCGCATCAAACACAACCAGAAATCTCGTCCCAAAGCTCAAGGCTTTGGAGTGAGGTGAAAGCGATCGCGACTTCATCGGAGCATTTATGCCACTCGCTGGCCGCGCTTGGGTTTGCAATCCACAAAAGCGATCGCCTCAGGATCTAGATACCCAGCCAGTGCCATTTCAATCACAGCTTCGACGGGGTAATCAATTTCAGCTGCCCGTTCGACAAACGCGGCTCGAATGCGTTCTGGCAACCGCTCTAGTATTGCCTCCGCATCCCCAGGCAAGAGTTGCTCAAACGATTGGTCAGGGGTTGTTTGCATCGTTAGCTCTCCATTGGGATACGCGCATTGTAGGGCGGCTCAGTAGCTCTTAAGAGAATGGCTTCTAACTCCGATAATAACCCTCGGTCCCCCCAGCGTTCGATCTCGGCGATCGCTATCCTCACATCGCTAGGAGGGTAGCGATCTAACCAAGCCCAGGTCAAAGGTTTATGCCCATCGTTGAACCGGGTCCCTAAGTTATTTGTATCCCCCCTATTACTCAAAAGTTGTCGTTGGTTTTTATAGCTTATTTTTATCAATTAGCTTATCTAAAAATGATATCCTAAACAGGTGTCGATAAGATATAGATCATGGATACTGACCTGCTCCATCGAGCTGCGGCTCAGGCTAAAACAAGCTGGCTCGAAAAGGCACTCACAACCCTGTTGCCTCAAGTCTGGGATCTGACGATCGCATCTGCTAATTGGCAGGAGAGCGCTTCGATTTGGGCAGCTCAGATTGACCACTTGTTTAAGGAGAAGAAGCTGATTACACCCACTCAGCAAAAGAATCGGCGCACGGACATTGCTAAGGCTCTGAGAACGATTGACCCACAACATCCGCTCATTCCCTTCGTGCTGCTGCCCTCCGAGGTCTATACAGCCCTGAACAATGAACAGGCCAGTCGGCTCAATGCTCGGGAAAATAAATTCTTTACCAGTCAGCAGGCCAATCTGTTAGTCGAGCGGGCGATCGCGCTGCTAGAGAGTGATGAGCCAGATGAAGTCGCAGCGGGATTAGCGGTCTTAGTCGGACGCCGCATTAGTGAGATTCTCCTGTCTCAGTTCAAACCGAAGACGGCCTACAGTTTGCTGTTCTCGGAAGCGGTGAAGCGCCGGGGGGAGGTGGGGCTAGAGTTTGAAATCCCGACGTTGGCTCCAGCAGACTTGGTGCTAAGGGCGATCGCTCATCTTAAACAGGTTTGGAGCATTGAGGAACTCAGGGCACTCAACCTTCCTGACAACCATCTCAAACGGCGCATTAATGCCAAGTATTCTGGGGTGCCTCATGCTTGTCGTCAGCATTTCGCGGATTTGGTGCCAGGACGGGAGGCGGAGAACGATGATGGGGAACGGCTCTACACTCATTTGTTTCGAGCGGTGTATGCCGAGATTGCCACCTACTACTACAAACCCCAGTGGGTGCCAGACCATCGCTTTAAGGCGGAAATTCAGGGGCACTTCAAACTGACTGAGAACGGGCAGAAGCTTCCCAACTACTCGGCTCGGCAGAATTATGATGACTATTTGATTCGCGATCGCTCTCCAGGGGAATCGGGGGTGAAGTTGGGGTTGCCAGGAGTAGAAATTTTAGAGGTGTTTCAGAAGGAGGCAGCGATGGTGGAGGGTGAAGTATCAGGTTCAATCGTGAGCGTTGAGTCACCAGCGACTCGCCTGAGGCTGGAGCAAGGCACGATTAATGCTCTTCTCTATCGAGCGGTCGATCGCCTCTTGTTCTCCAAGCAGTGGGCGGAGGTGGCTACCGGATTACTGCTGGTGACGGGGCGAACCTTAGATACCCTGCTGTCGGCAATTCCCTCGCCAAAAACTGGGTTCTCTATTCTGGTTGAGGGGATCGAAGTCCCCACTCTCACCACTGCTAATCAGGTGATCTCGGCGTGGCATCAGTTTCGTCAACTTGCACCTCTACCCCTGCCAGAAATTGACGGAGCGGTTCAAGCGGTGGGCGATCGCACCTTTCATGACTTGCTACCCATTCAAGGCGTTGAGGCGTTGAGAGCCCTCTACAGTTGCCTGGCTCTTCACTGGTTTTGTCCACCATCAGTTCCACAAGCAGCTTTCTTGAGCGCGATCGCCTCCCCTAACCCCAGGCCTTTTGAAACAGCGAATCCCAACCGAGGGATGAAGCTCACTCAGCGCAACGTCGAAGTCCTTGAATTATTCCAATCTCAAGCTCATTCTGCCACTGAAGAGGAGGTCGCTACTATGCCTGATACCCCATCTGAAGCTTCTCCGGTAATGGAGGCAACTCCAACGGAGCCTGCTCCCAACAAACTGCGCCCACGTCGCAAGTCTGTGTCGGTGGATGCTGATTTGCTGCGTTCGGTGGCGGCCAACTTTGGCCTTGAGATTCGCGGCAAGGCGGGAACGGTGGGGCTCAGCTATGAGGCTGCACTCGCAGAATTACTATCTCTGCTGGCAGAACCTGAGGAGGGGCGATCGCCTGTGGAGGTGCCGAGTAATGGCTCGCTTCCTGATACTGCACCAACACCCACGACACCCAGCGATCCCGCTCTGGCGATCGCCCTCACCGACCAGGCCCGCACCTTGGCTTGGCTCACGGGCAGGCTTGAGGCATTAGAACAAGAAGTTAGTACACTCAGACAAGAGCGAGATGCCGCACTCCAGCAACTTAACCAGGGTGGACCCTCCACTGAGTTAGAGCAGCTGCAACAGGAGAATGCACAACTCAAGGTCGAACGCGACCAAGCAACCAGTAAATTAGAGACCTTTAGGCAGCTCCTGATGGGCGATCGCTCTGGCCAACCCAACCAGCCACTCAGCGCCATCGCTGTCTCCCCTCCAATTCCTTCTCAACCAGCCTCTCAGAGTTCTCCTGCTCCGGTTACGACGCTGGCAACTCCATCTGAGGCAATTCCTTCTAAGCCCCCTCGCAAACGCCTCCCTGAAGACCAAGCCCTTGAGAATATTCGCCGTGCGGTTCAGGCCATTATGGATTTCAACAACCACGGCGATCGGACATTAAATGAAAAGTGGTACATCTCCTTCCCAGTCATCCAAACTCTGTTACGGGCTAATGGGTTGTCTGCCAATCAAAACAATGTCAGTACTGTCTTTGAGGAAATGAAGCAGGCGTTGGAACAACACCATGACCAACATCACCTCGGCTCCAGGCATAACCGCAGACATCCGGATATTTCCAAAATTGCTCAACTCGTTTCTCTGGACTCATGATCGGGTGAAAAGGCGATCAAGGGGCAAGGGGCGATCGCTCAATTACCTTTTTGAATTTTGAACTTTGAATTTTGCATTGATCCGCTTCATCTCCTTTTGCCTTTTGACTTCCTACGGATATCTCCTCCACCCAGTTCCTCGCTCGCCTAACACCATCTTTTATGATTATTCTTATTCTTACTTGTTGATAAGATAATCTCCAAAGTTAATCTTTAGTTTATTTATTTATCTAATTGTATTATCAAAAATAAATCAAATTCTTGTAATAAGACACTGACTGGACTCTTATCTAATACTTAGAGTACGTATTATTTGGACTCTATCCTTTTTCAGTCTTTGTACTTTTGTAAAATTGCCTCAATTCATCCTTGTTTCACTCCTCTTTGTCCTTTGTCACATCTTTCTTTACTTTATCCTTATTTCCCTCCGTCCTAGCCACGCATTAACTCCCAGGTCGCTGCCATTTCATGCAGCTTTCCTAACCCCCGCCACAAGGTCTCTACCCCAGGTTCTCCATCGCCCTTACGCCCTAAAAATCCGCCCAACTTCGCAATCCACAACACGCTCTCACCCAAGCTCGGTGCTTCTTCTGGCACTTGATTCGTTTGATGCGATCGGCAGTACAACACTTGCCATTCCTCTGTCTCCAAGATCCCGGCTACACTTTGTTCTGGATGCTGCCACGCTTCATACGTCAGCCACAGCAATCGCCACGCCACCATTGAGTAACAAGCAATTGCCCGCTTTAAGCGTCCCGCACTCTCGAGCTGCAACTCCTCCACTCGGCATCCACTTTTTAAAACATAGAAATATCGCTCGATTAACCAGCGCTTGGAATACCATCTCAAGCATTGGCACGCTGCCTCAAATGTCTCCACTTTGACCGTCGTTAATAGCAGCCACACGACCGCCTTCTCTCCCGTCGGCGGTTTCTCTTCCTCCGCCAACACCACATTTACCGCGATCGCTCCTAATGATCCCAAATGCGCGGGCGGCTGCAACCAAAACTGCCCATACCTCACGTTCAACACGGCTAACCGCTCTCGCCGTCGCGGCGTCCGTTGCAGCTTCAACGTGATTTCTCCTGCCACAGCACTCTGCCGGATCGCACTAAATAACGGCTTCACTTCTCCACTCACTGCCGCTGCTTTCGTGTTCCGATTCTGCGCTGCTCGAATCAGAAATTCACTCCCCTCGCGGCGCGGATGTGCGAAGAGCTCATATATATCCGCTTCTCGATCCGCGATCGCAATTAACTGTTTCTCTGCCGGAACTAACGTCTGGCTCAGCTCCAATCCCTCCAACCAGCGTCGGCTCTCTTTTTCCGCGATCGCTCTACTCCGTGCATCCTTCCCAACTCCCTTCAGCGATCGCGCCCATACCTCTTGCCCCAGCAACCCTAAAGGCACCCCCTCGCCACTCGCTGCCAAAATCGTATGCACTTTTAACCCGCGTGCTTTCGCATTACTAATCGGCCCTAACCCCCGCGTCGCCTTGAGATCGCTATACTCCACTTCACTCGTGTCCTGGATCGCTAAAACGGTTTGATGCCCTGCCGTCCGTTCCACTGTCCGCCGCTGATGCGGACTTAAAATCTCGCGATCGCTGACCCGCGCATTGTCCCAAAACTCATACACGCCCTGCACTGCTGCTTCATCTCGGCTCGCTTGCGGCACACTTTCGTTCGGCTGCGCCACTAAGTCTTCCACGATCTTCACTAACCGCCGATTCCGCCGCGCATCTCCTAAATCCACATCCCATAGCTCCTCCGCACCCCAACCCATCTCCAACTCCTCGCAGCATCTGCACAACACCTGACTTACAACTGACAATCTGGACGCAAGACGAAAATTGGATTGCATATGCATTGCAGATGCCGGGTGCAGCAACATCTGCCACACGGCTGCCGCACAAAACCTCCACCCTTATCTGTTTTTCTAGAGCTTTTCACCCCGGAGGCCAGCGCGATCGCTCTTAGGAATGCTAACTTCTGTGACAATCCCAGATCGCAAATTGACCTCAAACCCTTACAACTACTGCTATTCAACCGCTTTTTACAAGCAATGGAGTTTTCTTGAAGCGATCTCAACATCTCTTCCATTAACGAAAAAGGTCGTCATGGTTTGTCATACAAAGCATGTACTTTCCTTAAATTTGCGACCGCGCCAAGGGGAAGAAGGAAAAGGGAAAGGACGCGATCGCTCAATTGCCTACTAGGTAAATGTTTTGAGGGTTTTCTCGTTTGTGAAGAAAGATCTGACAATGCATAACGCCTTTTGCTGGGTCTTCCTCCCAGGTGAGTGGTTACATCAACTCAAGCCTGTGACTCTCAAAAAGCATGGTCGCAAGGCAAAGAGCATCTTTCGTTATGGTTTGGACTATCTGCGAAATATTATGCTCAACTTGGAGCAGAAAATGGATGAATTCTTGGATGCTTTAGAGTTTTTGTTCTGTACTTAGACCAGCAGCACTGAAGCTGGGGCAGAGCAACGCCTAGTGGAGTTGCCGACACTTGGGACAGAGTATGATTGACCTGCGCAGGTCAATCATACTCTTTTAATCTCCAATAGATTTCTGCCGAACAGGAATTTCAACAATAAATGCTGCGCCTTGACCTGGAGCTGACTCACATCTGAAATGACCATTATGCTTGTTGGCTACAATCTGGTAGCTGATGGATAAGCCCATGCCTGTACCAGCTCCAACAGGTTTTGTAGTAAAAAATGGATCAAACAACTTGCTGCGAACGTCTTCACTCATACCAATACCATTGTCAATCACACGGATTCTCACCCAATCATTACTGAGTGTTTCTGTACAAATGCGGATAATGCCCAAAACAGATTCAGATCGATCCGATCGCTGTAACAGCTCACAAGCCTGCTGCCTCTGATCACAGCCCTCCAGAGCATCGATCGCATTACTGAAAATATTCATGAATACTTGATTAAGCTGCCCGACGTAGCACTCAACAAAGGGTAAGTCACCGTACTCTTTCACCACTTCAATGCCGAAGCTTCCTTTGCGCTGTAGTCGGTGCTGGAGCAGCAGCAGGGTACTTTCAATTCCTTCATGGATATTGACCGACTTCATGTCGGATTCATCCAGGCGCGAGAAATTGCGGAGTGACAGAACAATCTGACGGATACGATCGGCTCCAATACGCATCGAATTCAGGATTTTGGGAAGATCTTGAATGAGAAACTCTAAATCCATTTCCTCCGCTAAATTTTGCAGCTCAGAGGGTGTATGGGGATAATGTTGCCGATAGCGCTGAATCAACTCCAGCAGATCATTGGTATAGCAGCTTGCATGAGTCAAATTGCCGTGAATGAAGTTGACCGGATTGTTGATTTCATGAGCAACACCCGCTACTAACTGCCCTAAACTTGACATCTTTTCGGTCTGAATCAACTGAATCTGTGTCTGCTTCAACTCATTGAGTGTCGATTCAAGCTGTCCGTTTTTCTCTTGCAGTTCTAATGTACGTTGTTCTACCTTTTGTTCTAGCGTGCGGCTATGGTCTGCTAGCTGAACGTTGGCTTGCTGCAAATCTTGAGTCACCACTTCTAGATTGCTATACAGCAGCGCATTTTCTAATGAGATTGCAGCTTGTGAGGAAAGCAGCTTCAAAATTTCTAATCGCTCAGGTGTAAAAGCTCCCATAGTCAAGTTGTTTTCAAGGTAGAGCAAACCAATCAGCTTGCCCTTATTAATAATAGGAGTACATAAAATTGACTTCGATCGCGTCTTTACAATGTAAGGATCACGCGCAAATTTCTCTTCTTGGGTCGCGTCATTAAGTACCAGCGTTTCTTGAGTTCTTGCTACGTAATTAATGACTGATACAGGCAGTTGCTGGCTCGTGGAGACAAGCTGTGGCTGCCACACTGTGATTTCGTCTTGGTCTACACTTCCGGTTGCCTCTACCATGAGCTGACCGGCTCGCTCTAGAATCAAGCAGCTTGTCTGAGCGCCTGCATTTTCCATTACGATTGTCAGCAATTTATCCAGCAACTTACTGAGCACAATTTCGCCTGCGATCGCTTGCGATGCTTTCACAATCGTCGTTAAATCTAGGGCACTCACGCCTCCTGTAATGACTGTCGAAGCGGTTCTAGAGTGGGTCAACCCCCTCGTAGATGACTCAAGGGTCGATTGAGAGGACAACTTAGGATGCGCTGCCTCTAGCTCATTCACCTTAGCGATCGCACCCCAGCAAGCATAGCTACAATGCGCCTTCATGAGGTAAAGGTGAGCAATTTCCTCCCGTCCCTGTGAATGGTAGAAGGTCGCTGCTGCCTCGTTCGCAATCGCCTCTTCGTGAACATAGCCCTGTTCTCTCGCCCCTTTGATGGCGTGATCGTAATAAGCCATCGCTTCTAGCACTTGGCCCAAGACTCTCGCTTTTTCTGCCTCTACCAAATTATATTTATGTTGGTAGTTTGCCGGAGCATGAATTGCCCACTGTTTAAGTTGGCTCTGATTGTGATTCACCTTTTCGAGATACTGCGCTTTCTCCTCTTGGCTTGCATTCTCGTAAACTGCCAGTAGCGATAAGGAATAGTAGAAGTTATATTCAACAAACTGCATAAAACCCACCATATTGCCGTGGTAAGGTTCTGCACTCTGAGCGTAGGTGAGTGCCTGACCATAATCTTTGAGAATATAGAGCAAAACCGTTTTTGCAAGATAGGTGAGGAAAAGCAGTGTGCCCATCTTTGTTTCGACAAAAATCGGTACCATTTTTAGCTCGTCAAAGCTCTCACCAACTAGACAAGTGCGATCGCTCACGTCATCGAGCAAGTTTAAGACCAGCTGCCTGACAATTTGAGTAAAGTAGATTTGATACTCTTGCTTGAGACTCAGCAGCAACTCGACATACTTCGCTTGCTTTTGATTAACTTCGCTTAACGGTTCTCCAACAAAAAATAGATAGTTACCGTAGGATGTGGAGTTATAGCAGGCATATTCTACATCGCCTGTATTTAACCCTGCCTGAATGCCAGCAAGTAAAGGGCTAATTGTCGTCTTAGCAGGCTCTTTCCAATGTCTGATAAAGACATTAAAGATATTGATTACTTTTGCCTCTAGCTCTTTAGCATGAAACTGTTCTTGCAATTTCAAACCCAATTGGCCAAAGCGATATCCTTCCTCAATGCGATTTAAGCCACCACACAGGATTAAGCCATACAAGGCATACCCCATCGCTGCAAAGGAAGAATTACCGTGTCGCATCGCCAGACTAGCCAGCGTGAATGACATAGCAGGAAGTAGTTCTGGTTTGGCATTCAGGCAGGGAGTCAGGAGCGTAATCAGAATTTCCATTGCTGCCAGCTTGTACGGATCGCTCATCTCTGGCAGATGGATTAAATCTTCAACTACGACTTCCTGTGGTGCTTCTTGAGTCAGACTTTCACCCAGCAGATCTAACACTTGCAACGAAGTCGCGATCGCGTCCAACATTTGATTGCGAGCAATGTTGAAATATATCTTGGTTTGGTAAACCTTGACTTTTTGCAAGAGATCTTGAGTATGTTCTAGAACAACTTCAGTGAGCTGCTCGGCTCGCTCAAAGTGGGTATTCAAGTACTCAACTTCAACGGTTTCGATGTGTAAAGCAGAGGCTAGCTCATATTGATTTTGCCAGCTATCTTCTGCAAGCAGATCCAAACCTGTGGTTAAGTACTTCAGCGCAGGTTCATATGCCGTTGCTGCTTTTGCTTTGCGTCCAGCTAGTAAATTTAATGCTGCTAATTCAGTTCTTTCCATTTGATCAGTAATCAAGTCAATGCCAATGTTTAGCTGGTTGACCAAGTCAAAAATCTTTTCGTCTCGCTCTGCTGGTTTCGTATATTTCAGCAACAAGCGTCCCACCTTTAAGTGAGTTTCTTTTTTACCCTCTTCAGGAATCAGAAAATAGGCAGCTTGCTGCACCCGATCGTGAAGAAAGCGGTAACTAACCTCTAGTGTCTCTCCCGCAGCCGAAGAATCAGTTCCCGACGAATCAACCAGCGCCAATTTGTAGGTATCGCTGAGCGGTAAGACCAGTCCACACTGTAATGCTTCCCATAACTCACCTGCTGTTGTGGATAAAGGTTTTTCGTTAACGATCGCTAATAAATTAAGATTAAATGTGCTGCCAATACAAGCCGCTAACTTCAGGGCGTTTTGGGTCACGTCAGGTAGTTTTTGTAATTTGCCTACCATCAACTCCACAACGTTGTCTGTAATGCCTACCTGCTGAATTTGCTCAAGCGTCCACTGCCACTGCCCAGATTCCACGTTGTAAGACAGCAGCTTTTCTTGATGCAATGAGGAAAGCATCTGAGTCAAGAAAAAGGGGTTTCCTCCTGTTTTTTGCAGCAAAAGCTCAGCTAGTGGTCTAGATTTAGCTGTATCACTGTGCAACGTATCAGCTACTAATTGATTCACATCATCAACAGCTAGCGGCGCTAAAGTAATTGTATTAACAACCGTTCCAGCGTTTTGAATGTCTTCCAACGCCAACATTAAGGGATGCGTTGCATTCACCTCGTTGTCTCGATAGGCTCCAATCAACAACAAGCATTGTCGGTCAGAAACCGTCATTAACAGTTGTAAGAGCTTTAAAGAAGCAGAATCTGCCCATTGCAAATCATCTAGAAAGAGAACTAGAGGATGTTCTTTCTGAGCGAAAAGACTCAGAAACTGTTGAAACACTAAATTGAAGCGGTTTTGAGATTCAGATGATCCCAACTGAGGCACCGCTGGTTGCGCTCCAATAATCAGCTCAACTTCGGGAATGACATCAATAATGACTTGACCATTTGGGCTGAGAGCCGTGATTAGTTTCTCTTTCCAAACCTGAATTTGAGCCTCACTTTCAGTCAGGATTTGTCGAATTAACTCTTGAAACGCTTGAATGAGAGATGCATAAGGAATGTTGCGCTTAAATTGGTCAAATTTTCCAGCAATAAAGTAACCACGCTGACGCACAACTGGCTTATGGATTTCATTGACTAAAGCCGATTTGCCAATGCCAGAGTAGCCCGCTACCAGCATGAGTTCGCTACGAGATGGAGCAGGATATTGAGAATCGAGAGTCAGATAAAGTTCTTGGCTATTCTCTACGTCTGCTACGCGATCGAAGGCAGCCAGTAAGACTGCAACTTCCTGCTCACGACCATAGAGCTTCTGTGGAATTTGAAACTTAGCAGAGATGTCACGTAGACCAATCGTAAAGTCTGCAACTACACCCTGAGTCTCTAACTGCTGCAGACAAGTCTCCAAGTCTACTTTGATGCCGTAAGCACTTTGATAGCGATCTTCAGCCGTTTTTGCTAACAGCTTCATGACGATCGCTGAAAGCACATGGGGAATCTGGGCGTTCAGTGTATATGGCGGAAGGGCATTTTTCGCAATGTGGCAGTGGACTAGCTCCATTGCATCGGTGACTGTGTAGGGGAGCTGCCCTGTGAGCATCTCGTAGAATGTCACCCCCAGTGAGTAAAAGTCTGTGCGGTAATCTAAGGAGCGGTTCATGCGTCCGGTCTGTTCCGGCGACATGTAAGCCAGCGTCCCTTCTAACAAATTGAGGTTGCTAATAACTTGATTTTCTCTAGACAGACGAGAAGCAATGGAGAAATCGGTAATCTTAACTTGTCCAGTTGCGGCATTAATAATAATATTTTGCGGCTTAATATCTTTGTGGATAATATTTTTTTGATGGAGTTCTCCCAGGGTCTCTGCGAGTTGAATGGCGATCGCCAAAAAATCTTTAATAGTAAGCGTCCTAGAAGACAAGAATATTCTTAAAGATTCACCATCAAAATCTTCAAGAATCATTGCCTCCCCTTCACCAAAAGCTTCTAGCGCATAAGGTTTGACAACTCCTTTAATGTTGAGGTCTTTTGAAAGCTCATATTCATGTCGCAACCTAACGATTTCTCTCTGCGTCGGATCGCTAGATCTTACAGTTTTAATAACAACAGGTTTGCCACTCTCTTTATCTTGACCGCGATAAATAACAGTGTTGAGATTTTCATAAAGCTTGCTTGCAACACTGTAATTTGAGTTCATCATAATCGCGCCAGTTGAGACAGGTTCATGTTTAATCTAAAACACTGTAATAGTGGGATGCCTGCAAGACAGAATCCCACTATTACAGTGTTTTACGTTTCTATTGTGAGGTATAGCTTACCCTCGTAACTTCGAGGGAATTACTGAACTCTAGTCGTCTGAAGCATTGTGTTAGTGAGTGTTTCAGACAGAGTACTTTCACAAGACGCTTAGCGGAAGAGTTGAGGATAAATACGTCGCCAAGCTAAAACACCAAAGGTTACAGTGCATAGCAACATCCACAGCAATTCCCATAGCCAGAAATTGGGTAATCCCAAAGACCAGCGCAACAGATCAGTAAACGCAGAGAGAGGAAAAAATCCGGTAATAGTTTTCAGGAAGGGCGGTAAAGTATTTCTCGGGAAGTAAGTACCGCAGAAGGTAAACATCGGGATGATGAGCAGAAAAACAGGGATGTTCACCTGATCCATCGTTTTAACGCAACCAGCCGTGAATAGTCCGATTGCGGCGAACAACAAGCTTCCCAAGAAAATTAATGGTAGTGACAAGACTAGGTGCCAAAACGAGTAGAGCCCCCAGACAACAGCTACCATGCCAGTCATAAAGCCGACTACTGTGCCGCGAGTTGCTGCCCACAACCAATCACCCAAAAATACTTCTGTGAAGGTTAAAGGAGCCGTCAACATGGCCTGCCAAATCTTCTCAAAACGCAACCGAATGAACGTGCCGTAAGACCCTTCAAAGAACGATGGATAGAGTGCCCCAGCAGCGATCATGCCAGGAGCGAGAAAGGTGAGATAGCTAATAGTTTGCCCTTCGTAATTCACCTTGCCAATGAGTGGCGTTAAGCCAACACCAAACGAGACTAAGTACACGATCGGCTCTAGAATCGGTGGCAAGAAGTTGACAATCCAAGTGTTTTGAAACACTTTTAGATGTCGTCGCCAGACAGAATAGACTCCCCAAAGCGTAACGGTTGAACGAATTTTCATTGTAGAGACCTACCTGTCAGCCGTAGAAAGACATCTTCTAAATTGGCGCGGCGACGCGTCAGACTGGTTAGTTGTATACCTCCCAGTTGTTGCCAGAGCTGATCAGGTTCATGGGCTGGCAATGCGAGTAAATAACTGCTGCCAAAGGGACTGCACCACACACCTGCTTGTGTTGCCAATTGTTGTAGCACCGATTCGGCAACGCCAGCAACCTCCACAACTTCTGACCCAATAATGCGCTCAATCAATGCCGCTGATGTGCCCTGATCAACTACCTGACCTTGCTGGAGCAGTATTAGGCGATCGCACAAGCGCTGCACTTCATCCATATAGTGAGTTGTCAACAGCACTCCACAGCCATCCTGCTTGAGTTGACTGACCAACTTCCAAAACTCCTGCCGTGCATCAGGGTCGAGTCCAGTCGTTGGTTCATCTAGAAACACAATATGGGGTCTGTTAATCAACGCTCTTGCCAAAACCGCCCGTCGCTTCAATCCACCAGAAAGTTCGTCAGGCTTATATTTGCCGTACTCTTGCAGCCCAACTTGAGCCAATAATTCTCCTGCGCGCAGACGAGCCGCTTGCCCTGTGATGCGGTAGTAGTTGGCAAAAAAGACAAGATTTTCAAATACTGTCAGCTCTGGGTCAAGATTGTCTTCCTGGGTGACAATGCCCATGCGGGAGCGAGCTTGCTGCCCTTGTGTTTGTACCTGCCAACGATCGAGCTGCACGAAACCGCGATCGGGAATCACCGCGCCGTAAAGCATCCCGATTGTGGTGGTTTTACCAGCCCCATTTGGCCCCAGAAAGCCCAGGATCTCGCCAGCTTCCAGCGTGAATGAGACATCTTGCACCACAGCGCGATCGCCATAGGACTTGCACAAGTGATGGGCAACCAATGCCGTTGGTGGTAGAGATCCGGTGATAGGATCGTCAATCTTCGTTCGATGATGATTTGGGAAGAGTTGACGCATAAAAGCTTCACCAGAAACAAAAAGACTTGTCACATTGTTTTGTAGAGTTCCCAGGTTGTACCTGAAAGCTAAGCTTTGCTTCAAAATCTTAATTTTCTCGACGTTTAACAACACCATTCCTTGTAGCAAGTTGGCTTCATAGGTCAATCGTGCTGTTTCTAGGGAACACTACAGTTGTTTAATTTGTTCACTTGTTGTGATCCCACCCATCGCATGACTAACAGCATTAGGGAAATATTGATCCACAATCTGTTTGAAGCCCAAGCACAGCGATCGCCCTCTGCAATAGCGGTGGTGTGCGAACAGGGACAGTTAACGTATCACGCGTTGAATGCCCGTGCCAATCAGCTTGCTCGGCATTTGCAAACGCTGGGGGTTGGGCCTGATGTGCTGGTGGGTTTATGTGTCGATCGCTCCCTAGAGATGCTGGTGGGTATCCTTGCGATTCTCAAAGCAGGTGGTGCGTACGTCCCTCTAGATCCGGCATATCCCAAAGATCGGCTTGCCTGGATGCTAGAGGATTCACAGGTATCTGTGCTGCTGGCTCAGACAGGAACGTTGCCATCTTTGCCTGATCATTGTCTTAATGTGTTTTGCCTAGATGCCGACTGGGAAAAGATAACTGACTATGACCCAGAAAATTTAGCCTCACAAGCGACAGCGGCGAACCTGGCATACATCATCTACACATCAGGTTCGACAGGAAAGCCCAAAGGGGTGATGATTGAACATCGATCGCTGGTGAACTACACGCAAGCTATGATTGATGCTTACGAGATGAGCGATCGCGATCGTGTCCTCCAATTTGCTTCGATTAGCTTTGATGCCAGTGCCGAAGAAATCTATCCGTGTCTCTGCGTTGGGGCAGCCTTGGTGCTGCGGTCTGAGCTGATGCTGGCCTCGGTTTCTACCTTTTTGCAAGCTTGTCAAACCTGGCAACTCACTGTGCTCAGCTTACCTACCGCTTACTGGCACGAACTCACGGCTCGTCTAGAAACCGATCAATTAGCAATTCCCGCTAGTCTCCGTCTCGTTATTATTGGCGGAGAAAGGGCATTACCTACACGCTTGGCGGTTTGGCAACAACAGGTTGGCAAGCGAGTCCGTCTGTTAAACACCTATGGTCCTACTGAATCAACTGTGATTGCAACACTGTATGACCTATCGGAGGCAGTGATTGAGCCAACGGTTGAGTTGCCCATTGGAAAAGCGATCGCCAATATTCAAACCTACGTGCTCGACCAATATTTACAGCCTGTTCCCCTAGGCGAATTGGGTGAACTCTGGATTGCTGGCGCAGGTCTAGCGCGGGGTTATTTAAACCGTCCTGATTTAACTGCTGAAAAGTTTATTCCAAATTTTTTCTTGAAGGATGAAGAACAGAGAATAAAGAATGGAAATGACTCTCCAACTTCTCACTCCCCGATCTCCGCTCCGCTCCTCTACAAAACCGGAGATCTAGTTCGTCAACGTCTCGATGGCAACTTAGAGTATCTAGGGCGAATTGATGAACAAGTCAAAATTCGGGGCTTTCGGATTGAATTAGGAGAGCTAGAAGCGTTGTTAGGACAACATCCTCAGGTAGAAACAGCTGTGGTTATTACTCGGGAGGATGTTTTGGGTGATAAACAGTTAGTGGCGTATGTTGTGCCTAAGGCAGGAAGCAGTGAGCAGTTGACGCTTCAGCTTCGCAGCTTTATGCAGGAGCAACTACCCATCTATATGGTGCCTACTGCCTTTGTGCGCCTAGAATCACTGCCACTGACGGTGAACGGCAAGATCGATCGCCGTGCTCTGCCTGCTCCCGATCGCACTACCTTTGAACCAGCAGAATATATTGCCCCGCGCACAACCACTGAAGCTCAGTTGGCAAATATCTGGGCAGAAGTGTTGAAGCTAGAGCGGGTCGGCATTACTGACAACTTTTTTGAACTAGGCGGTCATTCTCTATTAGGAACGCAGGTTGTCTCTCGCATTCGGGATCTCTTTCAGGTGGAAGTACCACTACGACACCTGTTTAATGCGCCTACGATCGTTGAACTTGGTAAGCATTTAGAAGCTGTAGGAGTCGAGCGATCGCCTCTATACACCATTCAGCCCATTTCCCGTACCGAAAAACTACCGCTTTCCTTTGCCCAACAGCGGTTGTGGTTTTTGGATCAGTTAGTACCGAATAGCGCGTTTTACAACATTCCACAGGCATTGCGATTAAATGGATCGCTGAATCTGGCAGCGCTTGAGCAAAGCTTAAATGAAATTGTTCAGCGTCACGAGTCCTTAAGAACAACTTTTGCCGCAGTTGATGGACAGCCATTTCAGGTGATTGCACCCACTCTGAATGTGCCGCTACCCATGATGGATATGCGGTCGCTACTGCAACAGCAACGGGAAATTGCCGCCCAGAGTCATGTCATCGCAGCCGCACAGCAACCATTTGATTTAGCTCAGGGGCCACTGTTTCGTTGCCATCTCTGGCAGATAGACGAAGCAAAATATATTCTACTGCTGACGATGCATCACATTATTTCCGATGGATGGTCGATCAGCGTGTTGATTCAAGAGTTGGCAGCGCTCTATGAGGCGTATGCTCTCAATCAACCCTCTCCGTTACCCAAACTTGCGATTCAGTATGCTGATTTTGCCCAGTGGCAGCGGCACTCGATGCAACATTACGGGCAGGAGCAGCTTGCATATTGGAAACAACAGCTTGCGGATGCCCCTACAGTAATGGAATTGCCGACCGATCATCCGCGTCCCTCGGTGCAAACGTTTCGGGGAGGTGTGCAATCGTTTCTGCTACCTGCTGCACTCAACCCATCGATCGAGTCTTTGAGTCAGCAGATGGGCATCACTCCCTTCATGACACTTCTGGCTGCATTTCAACTTTTACTCTATCGCTACACCCGGCAACACGATGTGGTGGTAGGTTCACCGATCGCCAATCGTCACCGGGCAGAAGTGGAGGCGTTGATTGGTTTTTTCATCAACACATTGGTGCTGCGGACTGATCTATCTGGCAATCCGACAGTTTCGGACTTACTGAAGCGAGTACGAGAAGTTTCCCTAGAAGCCTATGCCCATCAAGATTTGCCGTTTGAACAGTTGGTAGAGGCACTTCAGTCCGATCGCAATCTCAGTCATACACCTTTGTTTCAGGTGATGTTTGTTTTGCAAAATGCTCCGACACCATCCTTGGAACTAGCTGGCTTAACATTACATCCCCTTCAGCTTGAAAATGGGGAGCGGCTAGATTTGACCGTTGCAGTGGACAGCACGGAACAAGGCTTGGCACAGTTTGATTTAACGTTGTCGTTGGAGTATACCGAACACGGGCTGCTGGGCATTTGGGAATACAATACAGAGCTATTTGAAGCCGACACGATCGCGCGAATGGCGGGACATTACCAAACCCTATTGGAAGGGATAGTTGCCCATCCTGAATGCCACTTATCGGAGTTACCGATTCTTACTCCAACCGAACAGGCGTTGTTAACAGCATGGAACAAAACCGATGCTGCTTACACCACCAACCTGTGTATCCACGAGCAGTTTGAAGCGCAGGTCAGTCAGTCTCCGCAGGCGATCGCAGTAGTGTTTCATCAAACGCAATTGACGTATCAGGAGTTGAATGATCGCGCCAATCAGTTAGCACACCATCTCAAACAGTTGAGCGTTAAACCAGAGAGTCTGGTTGGTTTGTGTGTGGAGCGATCGCCTGAGATGATTGTGGGTCTGCTTGGCATCCTCAAAGCAGGTGGGGCGTATGTACCCCTTGATCCCAGCTATCCCAAAGAGCGGATTGCCGCTATGGTCGGTGATGCTCAGGTTGGAGTGCTGCTGACTCAATCAAAATGGTTGGCGACCTTGCCAGATACCAGCGCGCACATTGTTTGCCTCGATCGAGATTGGAAAACCATTGCTCAGCAACCGTACGAGAATCCGGTTCATCACGCACAACCCAACAATCTGGCTTATGTGATTTACACCTCTGGATCTACGGGCAAGCCCAAAGGTGTGATGATCGAACATCGATCCCTTGTCAATTTCACTCAGGCTGCGATCGCGGCGTATGAAATGACAGCCAGCGATCGTATTTTGCAGTTCGCCTCTGTAAGTTTCGACACAGCAGCTGAGGAAATTTATCCCTGTTTGACGACGGGTGGCACATTGATGCTGCGGACTGATGAGATGTTGGGCTCGGTGGCAACCTTCCTGCACCAATGCCAGGAGTTGCACCTGACCGTGTTGGATCTGCCGACTGCTTATTGGCATCAGCTCACGACGCAGTTGGCATCAGCTCAGTTGAAATTGCCAGCATCTCTGCGGTTGGTGATCATTGGTGGAGAAGCCGCTCTCCCAGCACAGATTGCCACCTGGAATACCTACGTCGGCGATCGCCCCAAGCTGATGAATACTTATGGGCCGACTGAAACCACGATCGTAGCAACAACTGCTTCTCTCTCTCAGCCCGTCATTACCGACAAGACAACCATTCCTATTGGCCGCCCCTTATCTAACGTGCAAGTCTATGTGTTAGATCAAGACTTGCAACCATTACCGATCGGCGTTCCTGGCGAACTCTACATTGGGGGAGCAGGCTTAGCGCGAGGCTACCTCAATCGTCCAGAACTAACAGTGGAAAAGTTCATTCCCAATCCACTTTTCAATCCTGGGAAAACATCCTCTACACCCCGACTTTACAAGACAGGTGATCTTGTTCGGTTGCGTGCCGATGGCAATCTAGAGTACTTTGGCCGCCTCGATCAACAGGTGAAGGTTCGCGGCTTCCGGGTGGAGCTAGGTGACATTGAATCAGCACTAGGCCAGCACCCCGGTGTACAAGAAGCGGTTGTTCTGGCGAGTGATGATGTTCAAGGGAATAAGCGACTGATCGCCTACGTTGTCTCCAATCTCATTCCCGATCGCGTGCCGATGCAGATTCCCTGTCGGGTAGAAGCGGGCGATCGCACCGTAGAACTCTGCACAGAAGATCTCTCACTGGGGGGGCTTTGTCTTGGAAATGCACCCAATGATTGGCAGCGCGGACAGCCCGTGCAGTTATGCCTGCAGTTGCCGACCACCACTGAACCGGTATTTCTAGAAGGACAGGTTGCCTGGAACCAAGAGCAACGAGTCGGCATTCAACTGAGCTTGACTTCACTTCAGCAAGCGTTATTGCAACAAGCAGTGCATCACCTGCTAGAAGCACAGGGATTTTTAAGGACGCTCCAGCGCACGCTGACTGAAAACTTGCGGCAATTTTTGCAGTCTAAGCTGCCAGACTACATGATTCCATCTGGGTTCATGCTGCTGACCGCGCTACCTATGACACCCAATGGCAAGATTGATCGCAACGCATTACCGACTTTTAGCCCAGCTTTAACAACGACCGCAACCGACTTTGTAGCTCCTCGTACAACCGTTGAAGAAGTCATGGCAGAAATTTGGGCAGAAGTCTTGGGGCTAGAACAGGTCAGCACTCATGCCAATTTCTTTGAGCTAGGGGGACACTCGCTTCTAGGCGTACAGATTATTTCTCGGCTCCGCACGATTTTTCAGGTCGATCTGCCGCTACGTAGTTTGTTTGAAGCACCCACGATCGCTAACCTTGCTCAAGCTTTAGAAATAGAAAGCCATCGAAACGACCAACAAGCAGCTCCTCCATTGCTCCCGGTACAGCGCGATCGCTCACTTCCACTATCGTTTTCGCAGGAGATGATGTGGGTACTGGCGCAACTCCAGCCTAATGTGCCCTACTACAACCATACCTTTGCCCTGCGCTGGTCAGGAGCCCTCAACCAGGCTGCACTAGAGCAAGCGCTGCAAGAAATCGTGAGACGGCACGAAATTTGGCGCACGACCTATACAACAGTGGACGGTTTACCTGTGCAAGTGGTGCAGGCAGCGACAAAATTCATTGTGCATCGTATTGATCTACAGAGTTTACCTGAGGGCGATCGAGCGGCAGAAGCTATTCGACAGGTGACAGCAGACGTTCAGCGTCCTTTTGATCTCAGTGCAGATTTGCTGCTGCGATCAACCCTGGTTCAATACACCGAAACCGAGTATCAGCTCTTCATCACGCTGCACCACATCAATTACGACGGGTTTTCCCTCTCAATCCTATTGCAAGAACTGGAAGTTCTTTACACGGCTTTCCAGGCTGGCAAACCTTCTCCTTTACCTGAGCTGCCGATTCAATATGCAGATTACGCCTTTTGGCAACGACGTTGGTTACAGCCAGATGTTCTAGAGCCCCATTTAGCGTACTGGAAGCAGCAACTCACCGATCTGCCCACATTGCAGTTACCTACCGATTACCCACCGCCTGCAAACCCAACCTTCGCTGGAGCCAGCTACAGCCTCGCTTTCTCCAAAGAGCTGACCAACAAACTGAAAGCGCTCTGTCGCAAAGAGAGCGTAACGCTGTTTATCACTTTGCAGGCAGCCTTTCAAACTCTACTTGCTCGCTATACCGGACAAACCGATATTCCAGTTGGCTTTATTACGGCAGGGCGCGATCGCCCAGAGCTAGAAAACTTGTTGGGCTTCTTTGCCAATTTCTTGGTGCTGCGATCGGATCTATCTGGTAATCCCACTTTTCGAGAACTTTTGGTCAGAGTACGCGAGGTTGCACTGGCTGCCTATACCCATCAGCACGTTCCCTTCCAGAAGCTAGTCGAAGTATCGCGATCGGATCGACGCTTGGGGCAAAATCCGCTTTACCAGGTGATGTTACTCCTCGATCCCCCGATGTCAAACGATACCTCTGGCTGGACGCTGGAGTATCCTAGTCCAGTGGAGAATGGCACCGTAACCTGCGATTTGCTGATTACATTGAGTGAAGGGGCAGACGGGCTGACGGGTCAACTGTCCTATAGCACTGAACTGTTTAGCGCTGAAACCATTGCCCGGATGGCAGGCCATTTTCAAACTCTGCTAGAAGGTATTGTTAGCAATCCAGACGAAACGCTGGCGGCTCTACCCCTCCTGCCGATCGCTGAACAGCAGCAGCTACAGGCGTGGAATCAAACCCAGGTTGCCTACCCGCTAGAAATCTGTTTGCATCAGTGGATTGAAATGCAGGTGGAGCGGACACCAGATGCAGTAGCCGTTAGCTTTGAAGGGCAACATCTCACCTATCGAGAACTGAATGAACGAGCAAATCAACTCGCTCACTACTTACAGACACTTGGCGTAAAACCAGACACGCTTGTGGGCATCTGTGTCGATCGCTCCTTGGAGATGGTGATCGGACTCCTCAGCATTCTCAAAGCCGGCGGTGCATATGTCCCCTTCGACCCCAGCTATCCATCAGACCGTCTAGCGTTCATGCTCGAAGATGCGCAAGTGCCCATCTTGTTAACGCAAGCTTATCTGGTCGATCAACTCCCGCCCCATCAAGCACAGACACTTTGCCTTGATACAGACTGGCAGCAAATTGCTCAAGGCTACAAGCACAATCCTGATAGCGGCGTTACGTCTGACAACCTCGCCTATGTGATTTATACCTCTGGCTCCACAGGCAAACCCAAAGGTGCAATGAATACCCATCGGGGCATCTGCAATCGCCTGCTGTGGATGCAGGATGAGTATCAGTTGCAGGAAAGCGATCGCGTTCTGCAAAAAACCCCCTTCAGCTTCGATGTCTCCGTCTGGGAATTTTTCTGGCCTCTGATGAGTGGTGCACGTCTAGTTGTGGCTCGACCAGAAGGACACAAAGACCCAGCCTACTTGGTGCAGGTGATTGCCGAGCAGCAGATTACGACCTTGCACTTCGTCCCCTCGATGCTGCGGGTGTTTCTCGAAGAACCAGGTGTAGAACGCTGTGACTCGATTCGCCAAGTCATGTGCAGTGGGGAAGCGCTGCCCCTTGACCTCCAAAACCGTTTCTTTGAGCGCTGCAGTGCTCAGTTGCACAACCTGTATGGCCCTACTGAAGCGGCAGTTGATGTGACGTACTGGCACTGTCAACCGGAAGCTGATCAGCGCTTAGTTCCCATCGGCAGACCGATCGCCAACACGCAGATGTATGTGTTAGATTCTCAGCTCCAACCTGTTCCCATTGGGATCGTGGGCGAGCTCTACATCGGTGGCGTGAATGTTGCCAGAGGCTATCTCAACCGACCTGAGCTGACAGCAGAGCGTTTTATTCACGACCCATTTGTCGGCAATGGGGAAAACCACCCCACCCCCCGCCTGTATAAAACAGGGGATTTGGCCCGTTACCGCCCTGATGGTGCGATCGACTATCTCGGTCGCATCGACCATCAGGTGAAGTTGCGCGGCTTTCGCATTGAACTCGGCGAAATTGAATCTGTTCTGACACAACATCCAACGGTGCAAGCGGCGATCGTCATCGATCGCGAAACAGCTTTGGGTGATAAACAACTCGTTGCTTATGTGGTTGCTCTGCCGGGACAGACGATCCTATCTCAAGACTTGCAGGCCTTTCTCCATCAACAACTGCCGGAGTATATGGTTCCCGCTGCTGTTGTCACGCTGGATACGCTACCTGTCAACGCAAATGGAAAGCTCGATCGCAAAGCGCTACCAGCACCCGAACAGACACAATCGGAAACTCCTTTTGTAGCGCCGCAAACTCTGGTAGAGAAAACCTTAGCAGATATCTGGCAGGACGTTTTGGGATTGGAACAAATCAGCATCCATGACAACTTCCTGGAACTAGGTGGACACTCGCTGCTAGCAACTCAGGTCATCTCGCGATCGCGTAGCCTCTTTCAGGTGGACATCTCTCTGCGCCACTTGTTTGAATCGCCCACTGTGGCAGCACTGGCTACGGTCATTGAACAGCTTCAGGGCAGTAGTTCTGCGGTGCCAGCCATCGGCGCAATTCCTCGGAGTGCTCGACGGGTCAAACGGTCGTCTTTGCAGTAAAGGCTTTCGTAGACATTGGGTGGAGGCACTGGTCGGACGATCTCGAACCATCACTTTTTAGGCGGTATCAGGAGCATGAGCATGCTATTTGACGTGAATCACGATCCTCACATTGAAGAAGATTTGAAAGACGACCAATTGGAAGACGAGGTTCTCATCTTTCCCATGTCCTTCGCTCAACAACGATTGTGGTTTTTGGATCAACTGATTCCCGATCGTTCGCTCTACAACTTGCCGCTGGTGGTACGACTACAAGGAACACTGGATGTCGCAGCACTGGAAAAGAGTGTTGACGAGATTGTGCAGCGGCATGAGAGCCTCCGAACAACTTTTGCCACAGTTGATAATGAACCCGTCCAGGTTATTGCGCCGACAGTGCCCTGGCAACTTCCAGTGGTTGAGTTACAGCACTTGCCGGAAGGCGATCGCCAAATAGAAGTACAACGCCTCGCCGCAGCAGACGCACAACAGCCATTTGACCTCAGCACTGGCCCCTTGATGCGAACAACTCTGTTGCATCTATCTGCTACTGAGCATGTGCTGTTGCTGACCATGCACCATATCGTCTCCGATCTGTGGTCGTTCAACGTGCTGTTTCAGGAACTATCTGATCTGTATGCGGCGTTTTCTCAAGGCCAACGCTCACCACTGCCAGAACTCTCGATTCAGTATGCTGACTTCGCTCAGTGGCAGCGTGATTGGCTTCAGGGAGATGTGCAGACTAAGCTACTTAACTACTGGACACAACAGCTTGGGGGTCATCTACCCATTCTGGAACTGCCGACCGATCGCCCTCGTCCAGCAATTCAAACGTTTCGCGGTGCAACCCACTCCTTTGTAATCGGCGATCGCCAACTCGCCGCCCTCAAAATTGTTGCCCAGCGGGAAGGGGTAACCCTGTTTATGATCCTCTTAGCCGCGTTCAAAACGTTGCTGTACCGTTATACAGGGCAAGAGGATATTCTTGTCGGTTCACCCATTGCCAACCGCGATCGCGTTGAAATTGAAGGTCTGATTGGTTTCTTTGTGAATACCCTTGTGCTTCGCACCAGTCTCACTGGAAATCCCAATTTTCAAACACTGCTGAAGCGAATCCAGCAAGTCACCTTAGACGCCTATGACCATCAGGGATTGCCCTTTGAGCAGTTGGTAGAAGCGCTGCATCCAGAACGGAGCCTGAGTCAAAATCCGCTATTTCAGGTGATGTTTGTCTTCCAGAATGCGTCTGTTTCGACCCTAACTTCTGATTTAATGCTCAGTTTTGATCCGATTGAAAGCCCGACATCTAAATTTGATTTGAGCTTTGCAGTGGAGGAAGAAGCCGACACTCTTAAAGTTGAAATCGAGTACAGCACAGATTTATTTGATGCCGCCACGATCGCTCGAATGGCAGGACATTTTCAAACATTGATCGATGGGATTATCACCAACCCCAATCAATTGCTTTCTGAATTGCCCTTGCTCAGCCTTGCCGAACAGCAGCAGCTTCAAGCCTGGAATCAAACTCAGGTCGATTATCCTTTGGAGCGTTGCCTGTACCAGTGGGTTGAAACCCAAGTGGAGCGGACACCAGATGCAGTAGCCGTCAGCTTTGAAGGGCAACACCTTACCTATGAGGAACTGAATCAACGGGCGAATCAACTCGCTCACTACTTACAGACCCTCGGCGTGCAACCAGACGTGCTCGTGGGCATTTGCGTCGATCGCTCCCTTGAGATGGTCATCGGGCTCCTCGGCATTCTCAAAGCAGGCGGTGTCTATGTCCCCTTCGACCCCAGCTATCCATCAGAGCGCTTGGCGTTCATGCTAGAGGATGCTCAAGTCCCCATCTTGTTGACGCAAGCTCATCTGCTCGATCGCCTGCCTTCCAATTTAGCCACTGTCCTTTGCCTGGATGCAGACTGGCACCAGCTTGCTCAAGGCTCAACCAACAATCCGCAGAGCGGTGTCACGGCTGACCACCTCGCCTATGTCATCTACACCTCTGGCTCTACAGGTAAACCTAAAGGCGCGATGAACACCCATCGGGGTATCTGCAACCGCTTGCTGTGGATGCAGGATGAGTATCAGTTGACCAAGGACGATCGCGTCCTGCAAAAAACGCCCTTCAGCTTTGATGTTTCGGTGTGGGAATTCTTTTGGACGTTGATGAATGGGGCTCGTCTGGTCGTGGCTCGACCGGAAGGACACAAAGACCCTGCTTACCTGGTGCAGTTGATTGCCGACCAGCAGATTACCACCCTGCACTTTGTTCCTTCCATGCTGCGGGTCTTCTTAGAAGAACCAGATGTTGCTCGCTGTAACTCGTTACGCCACGTCATGTGTAGTGGCGAAGCGCTTCCAGTAGATCTGCAAACCCGTTTCTTTGAGCGCTGCCATGCTCAGTTGCACAACCTGTATGGACCCACCGAAGCTGCTGTCGATGTCACCTTCTGGCATTGCCAACCGGAAGCTGATCAGCGCTCAGTTCCCATCGGCAGACCGATCGCCAACACGCAGATGCATGTGTTGGATGCTCAGCTTCAGCCTGTGCCGATTGGGATTGTGGGCGAACTCTACATTGGTGGCGTGAATGTGGCAAGGGGCTACCTCAACCGTCCCGAATTGACAGCAGAACGCTTTCTTTGCGATCCCTTTAGGAAAGATAGGAAAACCCACCTCACTCCCCGCCTATACAAAACAGGCGATTTGTCCCGCTACCGTCCTGATGGTGCGATCGACTATCTCGGTCGCATTGACCATCAAGTGAAGCTGCGCGGCTTTCGCATTGAACTCGGCGAAATTGAATCCGTCCTAGCACAGCATCCTGACATTCAAGAAGCGGTTGTTGTCATTCAAGAATCCCTCGGAGGCAAACGCTTGATTGCCTACTTAGTGACCACCCTCTTACCCGATCGCCTTCCGGTGCAACTCAAGTGCTTAACAAGTGTGAATGGTCTCCCTCCCGTTAAAGTCACGACAGTAGACTTGTCCTTTGATGGAACTTGTTTGATGGGAATTTCAGCAGATGGAAAACCTGGTCACGCAGTGCAGTTAAGGCTTCAGCTACCTGGAGCGACTGAAGAACAGCAGTTGGAAGGAACGATCGCGTGGCAGCAAGGCAATCAAGCCGGAATCAAGTTCAATCTCACTCCAGATCAACAACGTTTATTGGGGCACAGTGTTGAATTCCTTTTTGAGGCTCAAGGCTTCCTCAAAACGCTACAGCGCAGTGTGACTCGAAATTTACGAGATTTCTTGAATCACAAATTACCGGATTATATGGTGCCCGATCGCTTTGTATTACTGCGATCAATGCCGCTCAATGCCAACGGCAAAATCGATCGTCGTGCCCTGCCCACCCCTGAACAAGAGCGATTTGAGGCAGGAACCGCGATCGCGCTACCCCAAACCGTTGTAGAACGACAGTTGGCAGACCTCTGGAGTAAGCTTCTTGGCATGCAACAGGTGAGCATCCAGGACAATTTTTTTGAATTAGGTGGCAACTCACTGCTAGCGGCTCAGCTAGTTGCTGCTATCCGAGAAAGCCTTCAGGTGAAGTTACCAGTACGTTGCATGTTTGAGCAACCCACGATCGCGGGGCTCGCTCAACTGATCGAAACAATTGATCAAGAAGGAATCACATCCCTCACACAGACGCTTGCTTTAGAGGCCGAAGCCATCTTGCCTCCTGAAATTTCACCCAGTAGAGTGCAGGTACTTGAGATGAGTCAGGTCTCTCATCCTCAACACATTCTACTTACAGGCGCAACAGGGTTTTTAGGCGCGTTTTTGCTGCAAGAGTTGCTACAACGCACTGAGGCTCACATCTATTGCTTAGTTCGGGCGACAACTGTTTCTGAAGGGTTAAGCCGCGTACAATCCACATTAGAAAAATACCAATTGTGGCAGTCAGCATTCAATCAGTCTCGTATTAGTCCCATTTTGGGAGATCTTGCCCAACCGTTGCTGGGTCTTGCACCCAATGAATTTGATCGATTAGCCGCTCAGATTGATGCGATCTATCATAACGGTGCGGATGTCAATTTCTTCAAACCCTACACTCAGCTCAAAGCCCCGAATGTTTTGGGAACTCAAGAAGTTCTCAGGCTAGCGTGTCAAACCAAAGTTAAACCTGTTCATCACATTTCCACCGTTTCAATCTTTGGCAATCCTTCCAGTGACTCATCCATTATTCGAGAAGATGAGCCGATCGACGGTCATGAAACCCATTTAGATCTGGGCTATTCCCAAAGTAAATGGGTTGCCGAAAAGCTAGTGTGGATCGCTCAATCAAGAGGGTTACCCGTAACTGTGTTTCGAGCAGGTGCGATCGCAGGATCAAGCCAAACTGGACTCAGCAACAGCAAAGATTTTGAATTTAGTTTCATTCGAGGCTGTATCCAGATGGGAGTGTTCCCTGATTCAGGAAATGAACAGCAGTCGTTTGTTCCAGTCGATTATGTCAGTCAAGCGATCGTTCACTTATCTCAACAGCCGCAGGCACTCATAAAAGCCTTCCATTTGGTACATCCCTTCCCAATTCGCAAAGTAGAGTTTTTCGAGAACATTCAGGCATATGGCTATTCCCTCAAAAAACTGCCCTATACTCAATGGCGAGAGATTCTTTTACAGCAAGAGCAGAACGCGCTGAAAAACGCTCTCATCCCGTTTCTGCCTCTATATAAAGAGGAAAGCGACCAGGATCTATCTGCTCAGTTAGACTCTGATCAAATTGATCCAACCTTTGAGTGTCGAAACACCTTGGATGGTTTAGCCAACACAACGATCAACTGTTTATCGATCAACCAGCTACTAAAGGTATATTTGCCTGTCTTACTCTTCGATTCTCAATCCTTGAATTGACACTCCCAGTCCTGACTTTAGCCTATTGAGCTGCAACCTTGGTGGGACGAAAACTGCGTCAACGAGGAGTGGCTCATTACATTGCTCGTCTCTCACAATCGCAGCGAAGTCGCTCTAGACATAACCATTTTTATACGGGTTTGTCTGCCTACAGTTGGGTCAACTTTGCCGACACCTATGCGGATTTGGTTGATGCTTTATTGCAACTGAACCCTGGAAAGCGACCGTTTTATCAACATTGAACGCAACTTCGGCAATGCGCCCTCACTCGGCAAGAATTTCGATGTGATAGCTATAGCCCTGCTCAGCCAGAAACAACTGCCGATGACGGGCGAACTCTTCTTCACAGGTACGCAAGGAAACCAGCGTGTAAAATTGGGCGCTCCGACTATCCGACTTAGGACGCAGGACTCGACCGAGCCGCTGGGCCTCTTCCTGCCGGGAGCCGTACTTACCAGACACCTGAATCAGCACATCAGCATCGGGCAAATCGAGCGCAAAGTTGCCGACCCGAGACAAAATGAGCCCAGAGATTTCACCGGATCGGAACTGCTCATAGCGGCGATCGCGTTCTGCTTGGGGCGTTTTCCCCGTCACGAGCGGTAACTCAGTTAAAGTGGCGATCTGCTTCAGTTGGTCCAAAAATTCCCCAATGATCAAGATGCGATGACCGTGCTCTTTCTGTAGCAGCGATCGCACTACTTCGTGTTTACGCGGATTTTCGGCGACAATCCGAAACTGGTAGCGCTTGCCAGCAACTGCATACTCCATCTGTCTGGCTGTGGTTTGGGGAATGCGAATTTCAGTGCATTCCGCTGCTGCAATAAAGCCTTGACCTTCAAGTTCGCGCCAGGGCACATCGTAGCGCTTGGGGCCAATCAGAGCGAAAACATCTCCTTCTTTGCCATCTTCACGAATCAGGGTGGCGGTCAGTCCGAGACGGCGACGGGCTTGCAGTTCAGCCGTAATGCGGAAGATGAGGGCAGGCAGTAGATGCACTTCGTCATAGATAATCAAGCCCCACGATCGCGCATTAAACAGTTGAAAGTGCGGAAACTCGCCGTCTTTGCTGGCGCGATAGCTCAGGATTTGATACGTCGCTAACGTGATCGGAGCCGTCTGTTTTGACTCCCCGCTGTATTCGGCGATCGCATCTGGAGGCAGCGTCGTTTTATCCAGTAGCTCGCGCTGCCACTGGCGAACGGAGGTGAGGCTGCTGGTGAGAATCAGTATATTTTCCTGCACCTGAGCGATCGCGGCTAACCCGACCATTGTTTTTCCGGCTCCGCAGGGCAGCACAATCACACCGCTACCGCCCTGCGCCCGTCCCGCCTGATAAAAAGCTTCTGCCGCTGCTTTTTGATAATCGCGCAGGATAAACGGCGCACCGGATGTAGTGATGGGCCGCAACGCCAGCTTCAGCGCATCGCCTGTGACATAACCTGCCAAATCTTCTGCTGGATAGCCTGCCGCCAGCAACGCCTGCTTCAAAACCCCGCGATCTCCTGGATGGACCGCAAACACTTGATCGGACAGGCGGTCTGCGAGATACTTTGCTACCTCATTAGTGCGGCTGAGCAGTTCGGCGAGCGGCACATCAGCAGTTTTGAGCAGCAGGCGATCGTCGTCGCGCTTAATCACGGTCAGACCATAGCGACTGCCCAAAGCACTAATTTCTTGGGCGACTGCTTCGGGCATGGGATATTTGACATGGTCACGCAGGGCGGCAATCATGTCAGCAACGAGCATTCCGGCGGCACGAGCGTTCCAGATACTCAGCGGTGAAATCTGATAGGTGTGGATATGTTCAGGGCTTTTAATTAGTTCCGCAAAGGGGGCGATCGCCGCACGAGCCGCATCCGCACGAGGGGAATGCACTTCCAGCAACACAGAGCGATCGCTTTGAATAATCAGCGCATTTTCAGCAACGTAGGACATGATTTAGCTCAACCCTGGCAGACTGTAGCCCAACTTCTTTAACCTATTGCGAAACTTAGTTTCTGTTTCGGCAGGAACCACCAAATAGCACGCCTGTCCCGCAACCACCACTTTCGGCTGATCCGCAATAAAACAGAACGCTTTGGTACGTGAATCACTGGCAATTTGGGCGGCAAGCGCAGCGTCAGCGCAGCGAATCAATCGGGCAGAACCCAAATCTTGCAAACTGGTGGTGCGGGTTTGCAGATCGGCCAGAAACTGAGCCACGGGCTGAGGCAAGGCTTCACCGCTGTTGGCAATCAGCCAGTCTTGCAGTTCCGCCACAGTGCGACCCTGCGCGATCGCATCCAACAGCTTGGCCTGATCCAACTTCCACACGACGTCAGACACGGAAGCAAGAAAACTGTTGAGCATCAGGCGATCGGCGCGAGACAACTCACTCACCGCCACAACTTCTAAATTGGGCAGAATTCGCAGCACCTGTTTCTGCATGGGAACCGCAGGCTGGTAGCGATCGCTCAAGCCCAAACAGTACGCACCGAAGGCATTCAGGCGGAAATACGCCAGTCCATCGTAGCGGCTGAGCGTGGCATCACTGTAGTAATCATTGCTGGGTAATATCAAAAAGCCCTCGTCCGGATGCAGGTAGGCCACATCAATCAAGCCCAGCGTTGCCACATACTCAAATAGAAAACATAGAAGATATCGAGCTTCTAGAAATAGCCAACTACCCTCGTAGAGCGAACCGTAACCCTCGATGGAGAGTGTCTCGCTGTTGCGGCTGACCTCAAAGTCATAGCCTGCGGCAATCATGTAGCGTAAAAAATCGGACAGTGCCACCCATTGCGTGATCGGGCAATCTTTCAGGGCATTCACAATCACACTGCGTCGTCCAGCGACGGCAGTGAGGCTGCGTTTGGCTTTTCCGGTTTGACCTTTGATACTGTCAATTCGCCGCAGTTCATCTAGACTGGTTGTTTTCAGCCACTGTTTCCATAACGTTTGCAGCGTCTTTTCGGGTGGATTATTGAGCGTTTTTTGTCCAGTCTTCGTGAGAACCAAGCGTTTACCGCTTAGTTCCACGAGCTTGCCTGTCTGCAACAGCAGCACCCAGGCAAATGGCTTGATGGCACCGATGTCATAACTGTAATCCCATCCTGCGGGCGATCGCTTGGCGGCGCAATCGCTATAGTAGTCACCCTCTTCCAACACTTCAGCGACTGTCGTCAGGGTCGCGCCCGTAGGAAAAAAAGTTTTGTCGCTGATAGAGACTTTGCCCAAGTCTACTAACCGCAAAACCGTCTGCAAATCCCGTCCCGCAACGGCTTCAGTTTCGCGAATACTCAACGGAAATTCTACTTGTGTGGAGTGCTGCTTGCGATCGCGGTAGTTATATTCCACGAGCGTTCGCGTCAGGATAGGTGACAGCGTTTCTAGACTTTCAATCCGCGTCGGTTCTGGCAGCGGCACAAATGTTTTCAGTTGCGCTTTTAGATCTTGCGGCAGGGTGCCACTGTAGAAAAACAGCCCCAAAAGCGACGGATTGCTGTGCGAATAATAGGATGAGCGATTGCCATTCGTCCAAGTCGCTTCGGCACCATACTTGCTGACAAATCGCTGTGGCTGGTAGTAATCGTTTGAGCTGTGCACCACTTCAGCGATCGTGGCTTGTTGCAGGCGATCGCACTCCTGCCACAGCAATTTCAGCGATTTGCCTTGCATTCGTTCCATCACGTAACTGACAAGCTCGGCTTTGCGCGTTGGAATTTTACCAGCTGGCAACAGTTGCGCCAGTGCTTTTAGCTGATCGACGGTTTGATGATTGAGTGCTTCGAGCAGTGTAGAAATTTTCTCAGGCTGGTTGTAGTAGGGCATGGCGCTATCCCTGCTTGACTTCATCAGCATACAGGTTGAACACCGGAAAATTGCAGAATGCTGAGTGGACTGGATGAGGAACGAGCAGGTGATATAGCAATCCTAATCAAGTTGTAAGGATAAGGAGAAGTTATTAGGCTAATAGAACGACTCGTAACTATTAACCCGGCAATAATTGAGGGTGCATCTTGTTCGATGCATAAGCAATAAATGGGTGCTCAAAATACTCCTGAATGCGCGATGGTAACTTCTGCAACTTACGCAGATGAGAAATGAGTCGTCGCTTCAGTTGAGCAAGATTGCGAGTCGGTGGTTTAGAGTGAACTCCCTGCTTGACATCGCCGTTGAGATACTCGACTGGATTCAGTTGCGGTGAGTAGGACGGCAAGTAGAACAGTTCAATCTGCTCCTTGTGCTCAGCTAACCATTGCTGCACCTGCTGTCCCCGATGTACCGGATGTTGGTCCACAATCCAAAACAACTTGCGCTCTCGCTTGGTAATCAGACGAGTCAGGAACGACAAAAAGATGGCTTCCGTCAGCTTACTGGTGTAGCGCATAAAGCGGATACTCCCCTGGTTGCTGAGACTGGCAATGAAGTTGACACGCACTCGTTTCTTCTGACTCAGACGAATTTCAGGGGTTTCGCCGATGGGTGCATACCCACGACCGACTTGAGCATCTGAGCGTAACCCTGACTCATCCCCCCAAGCGATTTCTGCACCTTCGCTTTTAGCACGCTGCTCGATGACAGGATAGGTTTGCTCTAACCACTCCTCCACCATCTCTGGGTTCTGCTCATAAGCCCGCCTCAAGGGCTTTTGTGGGCTATAGCCCCACCGCCAAAGATACTCTCCTACGGTTCGAATCGGCATCTGTATTCCGCACCGTTGCTCGATCAGTTCTTGAACCGCGCGGCGCGTCCAAAACGCACTATCAATCTCTAGCTCATCGGGAAAATGGGCTTGCATCAACTGTTAAATCTGTTTTTCCTGCTCTTGATTTAAGGTGCGTCCTGCACCAACTGTACGGCCTCGTTGTTGCTGGTACAGGGCAGTTTCACCCAGTTCTTTGTATTGCTGCCACCAATCTGAAACTGTATTGCGATGCACCCCCAAATAAGCTGCAATATCGACAAACCGTTTTCCTTGCTGACGTAATCGAATCGCTTGTTGTTGCAGATAATCTTAAGTAGGGAGATTAAGTAATCGGGCATCAAGTTTATTCGTACTTCAATTTTACTAATCGCCCCGTTCACTCTGCATCCTCTTAAGTTGCCGGGTTAATATAAGTGCCGCAAGTGTGGCAGGCAGTTTGTGCAACACCCCCAAAACAAGACCATTGACTCAACGACCAAGACCCTGATTGATAAACTGCTGTTAGAGAAGATTCCTTTAGCAGGCATTGCCAGAGTTGCAGGCGTTTCAGAGCCTTGGCTCCAGCACTATGTCAATGAGAAATATCAAGCAGTGCCCCGACAGGTGAAGGTGCGGGCTAAAAAAAGGGGCGCTTGACGCTCCAGGGTGACGAGATGTGGTCTTTCGGGCTCCGCAAAGGCAATAAGCAATGGATTTGGTTGGCTCTAGATGTCAAGACTCGAGAAATTGTTGGGGTCTATGTCGGCAATCGTAGCCGTGAAGGAGCCCAAGGATTATGGGAAGCTCTGCCAGGGGTCTATCGCCAGTGTGCGGTCTCTTACACAGATTTCTGGTCTGCTTACGATGAAGTGTTTCTCCGCAAGCGGCATCAAAGTGTCGGCAAGGAGAGTGGCAAAACGAGTTACATTGAACGCTTCAACTGCACCTTGCGCCAACGCGTGTCGCGCTTGGTGAGGAAGACGTTATCGTTTTTCAAGAAGTTGGAGAATTATATTGGTGCAGTTTGGTACTTTGTTCACCACTACAATGCATCCTTACCTTTTTAGGACTACCTGGCTGCGCTACTAAGTCTTCCACGATCTTCACTAACCGCCGATTCCGCCGTGCATCGCCTAAATCCACATCCCATAACTCCTCGGCGACCCAATTCATTCCCCACTTCTCGCAGCATCTGCGCAACATCTGCCTTACAACTGACAATCTGGACGCAAGACGAAAATTCGATTGCATCTGCAATGCATATGCCCAGTGCAGCAACACTGCCACACAAATGCCGCACAAAACTTTCATTTTATCCATTTGCTGCCAGTTTTTTAGACCCAACACCAGAGCGATCGCTCAACCAATTGCGTACTTTTGTTGCAATTCCGTCTCCCTGACTAACCTCAATTCCTTACACCTTCTGCTATTCAACCACTTTTTACAGGCAATGAAGTTTTCTTGAAGCGATCGCTACATCTCTTCGATTAACGAAAATACAGTTATGTTTGCTCATAGAAACCATGTACTTTCCTTAAATTCGCGATCGCTCAAAGGGGAAGAAGGAAAGAGGGCGATCGCTCAACTCTATCTCACGTAAGCCTTTTTAGAACTATCCTACTTGTAAAAAAAGATCTGACAATGCATAGCAATAAATTGTTGACATGCCGCTACTATCAGTATGCTGCGCTTCACTAATTAGAAGACGAGTGCCGAAAAGCAACCTATGTCATGAGTTGATGTGATCAACCGTCCAGTTCAGGGCGAGTTGCCCACTTAAACGGCGTTGGTCTCCCTCGCGTAAGGGATGATAGCGAACACCCTGCGCATCTCGGAACAATTTCTCCAGACCTAACTTGCGATAGAATGCACTGCCCCCAGCAACTTCCATCGCTAGATCCGCCACGTTCAACACGGCTTTGGCAACAAGTGTCCGCCTTGTCATGATTTGATTCGTGGTTTCAAAACTGGGTTGACTCACCTCAGCAATCGCAATCATGTGCTGAAGGGCTAACTTAGCAGCCGTCAATTCGTTATCTAAGCCTCCCACCAGATAGCAAAGATGTTCATCTGTACGGCGTTTCATTGCCAGTTGAAGGGCGCGATCGCGGGCTGCTTCTGCCACTCCAACATAAACGGAGTAAACCAATGGAAATGCCACCATTGAGATCAGATGGAAAATAGGATGCCATTTCCCTTGTTCTCGTCGTAAGGCAATGGCTGCATCCGGGATAAAAACATCTGAGAGGATAACATCATGAGATCCGGTTCCTCGCATTCCCATCGCTTGCCAAGTTGGTTCAATTACAACGCCCTGAGCTTGCATGGGAACTGCAAAATGTAACACCGTAGGTCCTATGTCTGGGTCTTGATAAACCGCACTGGTCATCAATAAATTGGCAGCAGGCGCACCACTGGCGAATACTTTGCGCGCCGTAATTAGAAATCCGCCGTCTACTTTAATCGCTGTGCCATTGCTCTGCAACCAGTCCGAGCCACCGCTGCTGAGCAGCACCAGTTGCTCTGTTGCGATCCGTTTAAGCAATCCATCTACAGGAGATTTCTGATTATGCCATCGCCAGGTTGGAACCATTACCTGATGGGTATGCATAGCGAAAGCAAGTGCAGTTGAACTGCAATAGCGTCCTAAAACCCGTAACACAGCACACATCTCGGTATAGCTGGCTCCACCGCCGCCCAGTTCGATCGGCACACCTGCGGCAACGAATCCAGTTGTTTTCAGTCTGGCGATGTTATCGGCAACAAATACATCAGTCTCATCTGCTTCCGTATCTCTGACGGCAAACTGTTCTCCTAAAGATTCTGCCAAAGATAACCAATCTATGTCGTTTTGTTGCATTGTTGCCGTAGTTTGTAGTTCCGACATCATCATGTCTCCTAGTAATTTCGCAATGTATTCAGACCATCTCTGCAAATTGCTCACCAACTTCATCAGCGATTGCAGAATGTTTAATCATCTAGATTTATCGTGGTTGCAAGACTTCTCTAAATTCAGAATAGTGAGTAGCTAGTGGAGAAGTATGGTTCCCCACTGAGCTATTCGTAAGAGCCTAGCCTACTACAAAGAAGTCTTGGTTCGTCATCGCTAGCCCAGTCGATACTTTGGCAATCTGAATCTGAGACACTCCTCCAATGCCATCAGCGTCGAAGTATACAGCTCCAGTGCCTTGGTTGTAGATAAAGCGATCGCTACCATCTTTAGCACTCGACCCAATCCTAAATTGATCAGCCGTGATGAATCCTCCTGCCAATCCAGCCCCAAAGCCGGATCGGTCAATACAGATATTGTCATCCACAACGCTAAAATCCTTGATTGTGTCAATTCCCTGGTGTGGAGCAGTGATGAGAAAGCCATCTTGCCCTGATCCACCTGTTAGAATGTCATTTCCTCCGAGACCTGCTAAATAGTCATTTCCACCACCGCCAGAGATGGAGTTGTTGGCAACGTTACCGTGGATACTATTGTTTAAACCGTTACCTGTCCCGTTAATGGCACTGAAGCCATCCAGGGCTAAGTGCTCAACATTTGTTGTCAAGGCATAGCTGACGGTGGAGCGCACACCATCATTTCCCCCTGAAGCAGCCTCAAAGACGGCAGTCGTTGCATTCTGGATATAGTAAACGTCGTTGCCACTCCCTCCAAACAATTGGTTGCTACCTGACTCTCCATTCAGGTGATCGTCACCGTTGTCACCGTGGAGAACGTCATTGCCCTCGCCGCCTCGGAGAACGTCATTGCCCTCGCCACCAGAGAGGTTGTTGTCAGCAGCGTTACCGTAGAGTTCATTATCCAAACTGTTACCCGTGCCATTAATGGCGGCATTGCCCTCCAAAACTAGTTTTTCGACGTATCCGCCCGATGTCAAGCTATAGCTGATGCTAGCGCGTACAACATCAACCCCCTCATCAAGCTCCTCAACAACTGTGTCATATACATTATTGACATAGTAAAGATCGTCGCCGCGACCACCTTGCATGAACTCGATACCGTCGCCCAACATCGTGTCGTTACCGTTGCCACCATAGAGACCCTGATTGCTGCCAGAGCCAGCATCGAGGAAATCGTTGCCCTCGCCACCGTCGAGGAAATCGACGCCACCGCCACCATAAATGATGTCATCTCCTCCTAGTCCGCTAATGGTATCGCTCTCAGCATAACCATAGGGATCGCCGAAGAGGGTATCTCCGAGCTTGTCATCTCCAGTAATATTAGCCATTTTGATTTTTTCTGAAGTAATTGTGGTTTGAATTGCAAAACAATCGAAAAGACATCAAGTGAAGCGATCGCAAAGATGAACAACTTTGTCCATAATGCGAACGCAGAACACTTAATGAAATACAAACAACGCAAAAGTAGAAGTTATATCCATCAACAAATAAAGAAGTGATTGGATGCGTTGTTGCTTTCGATATTTAGACCTTAATGCTTTGCCAATTCAGAGTCCTTCACCCAGTCGCATGAGGGACATAAAGGGTATGAACCTTTATCTATGTATCTTTTGCCAATGATTCACTCCGATACTGAACGATGAATGAATCGTCAATAGATAGAAGTTCATATGTTGTATGACCGAAATGTTATAGAAAGATTGCTAAAAGTAAAGTAACTTGAGGAAATCTGCTAGATTTCTAATCAACTCACCATTGGGTATGCCAACTCATGGATGTAGAGCAAGGACTTGAGATTGCAAACACCGTTGTTTTGGCAAAAACTAAGCGACGACTCAGTCCGGTTGAAACTGCAATTTTGAGCGGCTCCTGGCAAGGGCAAACTTATGAAGAGATTGCCAGCAGCACCAATTATGCTGCCAGTTACTTAAAGCGGTATGCGGGACCGAAACTCTGGCAATTACTTTCTGATGGGCTCGGTGAAGAGGTCAGTAAGACAAACTTCCGGGCTTCGTTGGAGCATCATTACCAGCAAGAAAGTGAAGAGGTTTCGGAAGAAACTAGAAAACCGAAAAATAAGGCATCTGAGAAACGCAACAGTCAGCATAGAGCAGACACTGCTTCTCCCTGTGTTGATTGGGGCGAAGCTACGGATGTTTCCACCTTCTATGGTCGCCAACCGGAACTAGAGCTTTTGCAGCAATGGATTCAGGGTGAACCCCCTTCTGGGAAGCAAAGCCCTTCTGGAATGCCGCAGGCTTCACGCTGCCGTCTGATTTGTTTATTAGGCATGGGAGGCATCGGCAAAACTTCTCTATCGATTAAATTGGCTCAGCACATTGCTAGTGGTCAGGTTGAGGAAGGTGATGGAGCCTCTACAAAAACGCCCGATTCCTCCTTTGGATTTGTGATCTGGCGATCGCTGCGGGATGCTCCACCCCTAGACGATTTACTTGAAGACCTAATTCCGCTCCTCTCTCACCAACAAGACATTGACCTGCCGAAAGGCACTTCAGCCCAAATCACTCGCTTGATCCAATACCTGAAGCAGAATCACTGCTTGCTGGTGTTAGACAATGTGGAGTCCATTCTCCAAAGTGGACAGGTTGTGGGCGCTTATCGCTCCGGTTATGAGGCGTATGGAGAACTGTTTCAGCGCGTGGGTGCAACGGAACACCAAAGTTGTTTGCTGTTGACCAGTCGAGAAAAGCCCTCAGAAGTCGCAGCGCTAGAGGGCGATGCGCTGCCAGTGCGATCGCTGCAACTGACCGGGCTCACCCCAACAGACATTAACAACATTCTAGATACTAAAGGGTTAATAGGAGATGCTGGCGATCGCGACAAGCTGATCGAACATTACCGGGGTAATCCGCTGGCGTTAAAGATTGTCGCAACATCTATTCGTGACCTTTTTAATGGCGATATTGCAGAATTTTTAGAACAGGGCACGATCGTTTTTAACGGGCTGCGTCGTTTGCTGGATGAGCAAATCGAACGTCTGTCAGCGTTAGAACAGCAAGTGATGAATTGGTTGGCGCTCAATCGAGAAGGGACGACGATTGATCAGCTTCATGCCGATATCATTCCTAAGGTATCTAAGGCGCGATTGTTGGAGGTGTTGGAAAGGTTAAGGCGGCGATGTCTCATCGAAACGACTGCACGAACGCGGACTGAACAGGAAAGTTTGCAAAATGGTGATGCAAGGCAGAACGGTAAATCTGAACGCATTCCCTCTAGTTTTACTCAACAGCCAGCGGTGATGGAATATGTCACAGAACACATCATTGAAACTGCCGTTGCCGAACTTAAGGGGACACAGTCTTTTAATCTGCTGAGTCACTACGCCCTCACCAAAGCCAGCGCCAGTGACTATATTCGCGAGAGCCAAACTCGGCTGATTCTGGAACCGATCGCGACTCAGTTATCCAGTGCGTTTGGTTCCAGCGCTGTCCTCAGCCAACAGCTCCAGCAGCAGTTGCGACAACTAAAAACCAGGCCTGAAATGTATCCAGGATATGCAGCAGCCAACCTGCTGAGTTTGCTAAATTATCTCCATATTGACCTGAGTGGATGGGATTTTTCTCATCTACCTATCTGGCAGGCGTATCTTCCGGAGACTCCACTGCATCAAGTTAATTTCACCGAGTGTGATTTTACTGGATCTGTGTTTGCTCAAACGCTCAGCAGTATTGTAAACGTTGGCTACAGTCCTGATGGTCGATTGATCGCAAGCTGCGATTCAGACGGCAGGATTCACCTATGGGATGCGGCTTCCGGGCAGCCAAAGCTGAGTTGGCAAGCACACAACGAGTTTGCCTGGGGGTTATCGTTTAGTCCTGACGGTCAAACGATCGCTACTGGCAGCCCTCACGACTCTCTGATCAAACTTTGGGATGTCCAAACAGGACAACTATTGCGCGAACCATTTCAGATCATCAAGACGAGTTGGACAGTGCAGTTCAGTCCCGATGGCAAAAGGCTGGCGATTGGGGAAGAAGAGGGATGGTTGGAACTGTGGGATGTCGAGACGGGAATTTGTCTGGCATTTCTGGAAGGACATTCTGACATTGTTCACTCGGTTGCCTTCAGCCCTGATGGCAAAAGGCTGGTGAGTGGAAGTGGCGATTGTGCTGTGCGGCTCTGGGATCTTTCAACTTTCAGCGAAATGCGTCAATTTGAAGGACATCGCCACACTGTGCTGTCAGTCTCCTTTAGCCCAAATGGTCAGTGGGTTGCCAGTGCCAGTTGGGATAAAACCGCGAGACTATGGAATTTGGCAACCGGAGAATCCAGCTGCTTTGAGGGACATACAGACCTCGTTTGGTCAGTGTCCTTTAGTCCGGATGGTTTGCTGCTGACGACTGCTGGACAAGATCAGACGATTCGACTGTGGAATCTGCAAACCGAGCAACCGATTCGGACATTGCTGGGACATCGAGCCTGTGTGACTGCGATCGCCTTTCATCCTGATGGCAAAACTCTGTTGAGTGGTAGCGCCAACAGTGTCCAGAAAGTTTGGGATGTAACCACCGGGCAGGCGTTGAAAACCTGGCAGGGACACCTCAGCCGCATCTGGTCTGTTGCGTTTAGCCCTGACGGTCAGCACATTATCAGCAGTAGCGCCACAGATTTACTAGTTAGGCTCTGGAGCCCTTTAGAGAATACCTGCCTGAAAACCTTTAACGAGCATATCCACTGGGTCTGGGATGTAACGTTTAGTAGCGATGGCAAAATCTTTGTCAGCGGCAGTTCCGATGGCACAATTAAGCTCTGGGATACCCAAACTCAACAGTGCCTCAATACGTTATATTGCCACACCAACTGTATCTTTGGTACTGCCATCAGCCCAGACGGAAAGCTTCTAGCGAGTGCCAGTAATGATGCTACAGTCAAACTCTGGGATCTGCATACCGGGACTCATCTACACACGCTGGTTGGACATGCCTTTCCTGTGTGGCACGTCACCTTTAGTCCGGATGGGCGGTGGCTAGCCAGTATCGCTAAGAATGGCATTGTGCGACTGTGGCAGGTGGAAACGGGCACCTGTATACAGGTTTTCGATCAGCACGATTTACTAGGATTTGAAGTGGAATTTTGTGCTGATGGACAAACGCTGATCGGCATCGGTGGTGACAACAGCATTAAGCAGTGGGAGATTGCCACAGGTCGATGTCTACAAAGCTTACATGGTCATACTGCACCAGTGCGATCGCTTGCCCTCCGTCCCCCTTCATCCCAAAGCCCGCAGCTTCTCGCCAGTGGTAGCGCCGACAATACAATTCGCCTCTGGGATCTAGAGTCTAGAAAATGCTTAAACGTTTTGCAAGGTCATACAGGCATTATCTTTTCGGTTGCGTTTGGGTCTGATGCGACTGGGCGATCCCTACTTGCCAGTGGCAGTTTCGATGAAACGATTCGCCTCTGGGATGTGAAGTCTGGTGAGTGCCTACGAGTCTTGAAGAGCGATCGCCTCTGCGAAGGAATGAATATCTTTGGAGCAACTGGGTTAACAGAAGCACAGCACACGACCCTAAGGGTGTTAGGGGCTGTTGAGATGAAATAACATCAAGGTGAATGCTCCATAGGGAGCTTCAACACTTGCATGAAGCGATATCCAATGATCAGGGTTTTGAGCTAATGCTTGAGGGAACTTATAAAGTTCATGATATTCATTTCCACGGAGAGTGAGGTACCTCATACCAATTAAAATTAGGCATAGGGCAGATAAGCTAGTAATTCACCACAATGACTTTGACAGGTAGAGAGAAGTCAGGGAAACTGGTTGAAAATCAGCAATCCCCTCCTCATGCCAGAAAAGTACACGGTCACCCTCACTCCTGAAGAACGTCAGCAACTGCTTCAACTCACTCATCAAAACAAGCTTGGTGCGAGAAGATTGAAGCGTTTGGTCGTTGGCGACATCACCAACGTCGTTGCACCGGGCGCAAAGTTGATCCCGCTTCCTTAGTGGTTCGAAGCTCAGTGCAAATTGTAAGCTATCGCATTACAACTGCGTTCCTTCACAGCAATAGATTTGGCAACCGTTTCGATTGACGCTTGGCATGCTGTCCGTGCTGACCTCAATTGCCATCAACAAAAGCGCCCAACAACGGCTTTTTCGCCGCTCTCCAACGACCTACTTGGCTGCTCTGGAGCAGAAATTCCTCCAGTCAGCTTTGCCACTTTAGAAAAAAAGAGAATTAATTGGGTCACTCTATCGGGCGGGACAAGTGTACACCCAAGATGCCGCAATTGCAGTCTTTGACCATGACTGGACCTCCTTGGCAACAGGCATTGCGATTCCTCATGGCTTGTATGACCTAAAGCTCAACACAGGTTACCTGCATCTTGGCACCAGTCATGACACCGGTGAATTTGCTTGTGATGCGATTCGCGATTGGTGGAACCAGCAGGGCCGACATCACTATCCCACGGCAACGTCTATTTTACTACTGTGCGATGAGGGCGGCAGTAACGGTTCTCGGCAGTACTTAAGGCTGCTACCCCGCCGCAAGCAGCGGGGTAGCAGCCTCAAAAGAGGGCTAGTTGTTCATCTCGATGCAGTTGCAGATACTCATTCCCTTGCTCCTTGACGTGCCTCGCGATCATCCCTTCATCCCCATGCTTGCCCACCGTACTCGCGAAGTACCCATCCCTCCAAAACTCTCTACCCCATAACTGTTTCTTGACGCTGGGACACCGCTTGAATACCTCTCGTGCCGTCCAGCTCTTGAGCATCCTCACTAACTTCGTCACACTGTATATGGGCACTGACTGAATCAAGAAATACACATGATTCTTGTCGATGCCGATCTCGATAAACTTAACGTCATAGCGCTTCTTGATTTCGAGACACACCTCTCGTAAAACGGCATCGACCTGCTCATCAAACGCCGCCCGTCGATACTTTGCTGGAAAAACCAAGTGATAGAGCAAAACGGTAACGTTATGGCTTTTGTGAATGTACTCGCTCATCCGGGCATCTTACGCCGCAGAGCGGCGGGGAATGTACCCGCAGAGATTCAAGCAGGATCTACAGCGCTTAGCTTAGTGAACGAACTCAACATTGAGATTCGCATTGCTCACTATCCTCCTTATACCTCGAAATATAACCCCATCGAACACCGCTTATTTCTTCATCTCACACGAGCCTGTCAAGGTGTTATTTTCGAGAGCATCGAAGTGATTAAAGACCTGATGGAAAAAGCAACAACACAAACTGGATTAACTGTGTTTGCGTCTGTCTTGGACAAAGCCTATCAAACAGGGCGGAAAGTCACAGAGGCGTCCAAGCAGACGATGAAGATTGTGTTCGATGAGTACTTTCACCCAAATGAAATTACACTGCTAAGCCACAGACATCATGATTCTCGGTTTTATTTAATCACGATCCTTAGAGCTTCAATGTCCTGCCGAATCTGTTGCAACCTGCCTTGTAGTTGGTCAGCCACAAAAGGCATTTTGATCGCGCACATGTCGTAACCAATATCGACTCCCATGGCACGCCTCAGTTACGGACCTGAAGCGAAAAAGCGATCGCCATCTAATCCTTATCCTTGTGTGTTAACTTCTGGCGCAACTATCTAACTTTGAGGTGGAAGCAGTCAAGAGCAAACGTCCGCGATCGCCTGCATTCTCTCTACTCCCTTTCTAAATATAGTGGGTGTAAAGGTGCTGGAGTCTTTCAATTTAGGGCCCCATTTAGTTAAATAAAGGTTAACTTTAGATTAAAAATACGGAAAATTTGTAGAAGCTAGAGAAGCTTCAGTGAACAAGTTGTTGGGAACTGAGCGCTTTTACGAGCTGCCTGATTGATATGCCAGTATATGTAGAGAATTTTGTGCCGCCGAGTCCAGGTTCTTGGGTGTTAGAGACAACCCACTGGTCCCGACCGATGACCCGCTGGAGTATAGATGTTTTTCCTGCTGCCTTTAAGCGAGGCTTCCGGGAGGGAACCGCTAGATATGGGCTATTGCTGGACTACATGGAATACGCTGCCATCAATGGCTTTGCTTACAATTGTTCTCGTGTGGTTGGAGCACCTCCAGAAGCCAAAGGGCTACCTCCTAAATGGCTGTTCAAATTGATGACTCGGCTCCATCCCCAAGTGCGCCAGCGGATTCAAACTGCTAAAGCGGTATTTGAGCAAAAGCTGTGGCGCGAAGACCTGAAGTTGTGGGATGAAACCTGGAAGCCGGCCCTAACGCGCACTTATTTGGAGCTGCAAAAAGTTGATCCAGCCCACTTGTCCCTGGAAGATTTAATTGCCCATCTCAACGCTTGTCGCGATGCGGTGGCTGAAGCCATCTACTATCACCATCGGCTCAATCCGGTCGCTATGGTGCCTTTAGGAGATTTCCTAGCACATGCTCAGACCTGGACTGGGTTGCCTGCTCAAAAATTACTGCAACTGTTGCAAGGAACAACACCCGTTTCGACTGGGGCGATCGCGGAAATTGAGCAGCTCGCTAAAGCTATTCGCCAGAAGCCAGAAGCGATCGCGCTTCTAGCAAGTCAAAAACCTGCCGCTGATATTCTGCATCATCTACGATCGTTGCCAGGGGCCGTAGGGGCAGCAACCCAGGCTTATCTGGATGTCGTGGGGCTGCGAATTTTAACTGGATATGATGTGGGGGATTTGTCTGCCTTCGATACACCGGAACTGTTGGTAAAAACCATTCGCTCCGCCGTCAATACATCAGTGCATGACAGCCCTACAGACGATTTGGCTGAGCAAATCGCTCAGGTGCGGATAGTAGTCCCGGAGCAGCATCGAAGTGAATTTGATGAATTGCTGGCAGAAGCTCGTTTAACCTACCGCATTCGAGATGAGCGCGGCTATCTCAATGATGCTTGGGCCACTGGAATTGCCAGAAGAGCGATTTTAGCAGCAGGCGATCGCCTCACCGCAGCGGGCAAGCTCGAAAAAACAGAGCACGCCGTTGAGCTGACCCACGATGAACTTATTGCCCTGTTGAGCGGTCAAGCAGGCCCCTCGGCCAGCGAGTTGGCGGAATATTTCCATTACCGTATGACTAAAACGATTACCGATGCTCCAGTTCACCTCGGTCCACCTCCCAGCGCTCCACCACCAGACGATTGGCTGCCGCCTGCCGCGGCTCGGCTGAGCTGTGCGATTGGCTTGATGCTAGGACATATGTTTGTGGCACCCGGAAAGCAGACTGAAGCGCAGACAATTCAGGGAGTCGCTGCTAGCCCAGGGCAGTATGAAGGGACTGCCAGGCTGGTGCTCGACCTCGAAGATATGGCGCAGGTGCAAGCAGGAGATATTCTCGTGGCTCGCATGACTGCTCCTTCCTACAATGCGTTGCTACCGATGCTGGGAGGCATTGTCACCGATCGCGGCGGTTTGCTTTCCCATGCCGCGATCGTAGCCCGTGAATATGGTTTGCCAGCCGTGGTTGGCTGCATGGAAGCGACACAGGTGATTCGCAATGGCAACCGTATCCGGGTGGATGGCACTTCTGGGGAGGTAAAAATTCTGACATGACCCCAATGAATTCACCGATCAATTTAGTTGAAGCGTTGGATGAGGCGACCTGTGGGGGCAAAGCGGTTCAGTTAGGCGCAGCGATCCGGGCGAGTTTGCCAGTGCCGCCAGGGTTTGTGTTGCCAGCTTCCTTGGTCAACGCGATCGCCGCTCAAGACTCAACCGCAATTGATCTCGCTTTACAAGCCTTTGCTCAACTGGAAAGCGCAGTGGCAGTGCGATCGTCGGCAGTGGGAGAAGATTCTAGCCAGGCGAGTTTTGCAGGTCAACACCTGACTTGTCTGAATATTCGCTCTCAAACTGGATTAGTGGAGGCTGTGAAGCAGGTGTGGCGGTCAGGCCAAAGTGCCGCTGCTCAAGCTTATCGGCAGCGCTTAGGCATTACCCAAGCCCCCGAAGTCGCGGTCGTGGTGCAGCAATTTATTCCCGCTGTGCAGTCTGGGGTGTTGTTTACCCGTAACCCGATGAATGGTAATGACGAGCGGGTGATTGAAGCCTCTTGGGGCCTAGGAGAAGCGATCGTCTCTGGACTGGTAACGCCCGACCGTTATCGCCTGGATCGGCAGGGCCAGGTGTTAGAACAAACGGCTGGCATGAAAGATATCGCGATTCAGCCAAGCGCTGAGGGACAAACGCACGAGGTCGCCGTAGCAGCGGATCAGGTGCGAGCTTTGTGCTTAGAAGAGTGGCATTTAGAGCAGCTCAATCACCTCGCGGCTCAGTGCGAGCAACACTTTCCGCCTCCCCTTGATATTGAATGGTGTTTTGCGGGGTCAACCCTGTATTTACTTCAGTGCCGTGCGGTCACCCGCATCTCAATTTCTCTTGCTTGAGCCTTGATGACATGGATGATGTGAACCGTAACTCTGTCTGGCGCGATCGCGCTCTGTTAATTGCGATCGCGCTGAGTTCCATGCTGGCACCCTTAAACTCAACCATGATTGCGGTGGCTTTGCCTCGTTTGATCACCGAGTTGCAAACCAATCTGGCAGAGGCAAGCTGGCTGGTCACTAGCTACCTAATTGCGATGGCCACCTTGCAGCCCATTGCTGGAAAGTTAGGCGATCGCTGGGGTCGTCGGAATCTCATTTTGGGGGGACTAGTTTGCTTTGGCGGTGCCTCGTTAGCGGCTACCTGGGCACCCAATCTGCCACTGTTAATCGGGTTTCGTCTGTTGCAGGCCATCTCAGGGGCGATCGCAATTCCCAATGGCGTGGCGCTGGTGCGAGAAGTGGTGCCCGATCATCGCCGCGCTACCAGCTTCGGGTTAATTAGTAGTGCGGTTTCCTTAGCCGCCGCGATCGGGCCTCCAGTAGGTGGCGTATTGATGAGCTTGGCGGGCTGGCGAGCCATCTTTTTTGTCAATTTTTTGCTGATTTTGCCAGCACTTGCTCTGGGTTGGTGGGCCATTCCTCAGCGCCAGCCAGCTAAAACTAATCGTCCGTTTGACTGGGGTGGCTCACTGTTACTGGCGGGCGTGCTGGCAAGTTTGGCTGGCCTTTTGTCCCAGATGCGGCAGGGTAGCTTGGCGATCGCTCCAGGATTGGCAGTGGCAGGTGTGATCGCTTTACTGGCCGCGTTATTAACCTACGAAGCGAGGCACCCCGACCCGATTATTCAACTCCGCTTTTTTCGTAAACGAGCCTTTGCTGCGGCTAATGGAGCGATCGCGCTCAGCAATTTAGCCATGTATGTGACGCTGCTCAGCTTGCCCATCTTGTTCTCAGAACGCGCAGGGTGGACCGATTCGCAAATCGGCTTTGTCCTGGCAGCTTTCTCTGGTCTGATGATTTTAGGCGCTCCTCTTGGTGGCTATGGAGCGGATCGCTGGGGTCGCCGCTTACCCACTGTCGCAGGTTTAACCTTGTTTACGCTGGGGTTACTGCCTCTCGTCATCGAAGCGGAAGCAGTTCCCCTGCTATTTCTCCTGCCTGGCTTAGCGATCGCGGGAAGTGGCATGGGTGCCTCGATGGCAGGACTCCAAACTTCTGCCATTGAATCCTTAAGACCAGAAGAAGCTGGAGTGGCAGCGGGGGTGTTTTCAACCAGTCGTTACCTCGGCAGCATTATCGGTTCCAGCATTTTGGCAGGCATCCTTAGCTCTAGTGGCAACTTTCACCTAGTTTTTGGGATGGTCGGCAGCACTGCTCTCTTATCGGTGCTAGTGAGCTTGGCGCTACGCGATCGCCCTTCAACTCATTAGACGGAGTCATTGGTTGCTTGAGGTGTGAAGTTTGATTAAGTAGGTTTGGGAAAAGCCGTAACTTTTATGACAACAGGTATCATTCACAATGTCCGAACCAGCCCGGATGTGCAGTAAATAGATAGAGCATTGAAGCGCTTCTTGAGAAGGATAACAACTTCCTTTAAGCCTGATAAGTGGGATTCCACTAGAGCCAACTGCGTTCTAGGGTTCGGGCGATCGCTGCCCATGCAGACTAGGCAATGATTTATACCGCCTAGTCTGTAGCCTTTCTTTGAGCAATCAACGTTCATCGGTTCAGGGATTATCCATGCTCGCTTTGTAGAAACTTTAGGCAGATTGGGGAGTCCCAACAATCCCACTTGTCTGCTATTGCTCAGATTTACTCTCAATAATGCCTAGCGATCGCCAGAGCAGGGCATTCGTGCTGAACTGACTTGCTCTGGTACTGAATCTGAATCGACGCATTCCACCCCTACAAAAGTAAATCCATCCCTCTCTTAACCCAGTAAACACAAAACTAAACCAAAGTTAAATAGGAGAACTCAAATGGCTAAATATCGACATAATCTGCCCCAATTATCGAGCGATCTATTTCTCACCGATGGGGGAATCGAAACTACGTTGATCTTTCGCGAAGGGTTAGAGCTACCTGACTTTGCTGCCTTCGATTTATTAAAGCACGAGGCAGGCTATCGAGCCCTTGAGTCATACTTCCGCACCTATGCTGCCCTCGCTAAGAACTATCAAGTTGGCCTGGTTCTAGAGAGCGCCACCTGGCGGGCCAACCCGGATTGGGCGACAAAACTGGGATACTCCAGTACTGCCCTTACTGAGGTCAACCGTCAGGCAATTGCTCTCCTACACGATATCCGCCAGGAATACGAAACTGAACAAAGTCTGATGGTGATTAGTGGATGTATTGGCCCTCGTGGAGATGGCTACATTCCTGCTGATGCAATGACCGCAGAAGCCGCCGCAGATTACCATCGCTCCCAAATTGCTACCTTTGGTGATGCGGATGCTGACTTGGTTACAGCCATCACGATGAACTATGTCGAAGAAGCGATTGGCATTACCTCTGCGGCCCAATCCGTGGGGATGCCTATCGTCATCTCCTTTACAGTGGAAACCGATGGTAGATTGCCTACAGGCCAGAGCTTGAAGGATGCGATCGCCCAAGTGGATCAGGCTACCAACCAAGCTCCTGCTTACTACATGATTAACTGTGCCCACCCAACCCACTTTGCAGAAACAATGATTTCTGGGGAAGCTTGGCTAGAGCGAATCCAGGGTATCCGAGCCAATGCGTCTCCTAAAAGCCATGCAGAATTAAATGAGTCAGAAACTCTGGACGATGGTAATCCAGAAGAACTGGGCAATCAGTACCGTGAACTGAGACAGAGATTTGCCCATTTGAATGTCCTAGGAGGCTGCTGTGGCACCGACCACCGCCATGTCGAAGCGATCTGTAAAGCTTGTTTGCCTCTATTTTGGACATACCTTTCAAACGGACAGTTATTACATAGGGGCTAACAGAATCTCACTGAGTCCACGTCACCTGTCAAATTCAGAGAGGACAGTTTAAATCCTCATAAGCATCACGTAAAGCCCAACTTGAAACTAAATGCCAAGCAGGCAAAGTGTGAGGGTTGCCAACTCCAGATTTTGGTAAGCGATCGCAAGCTGGTAGTGCGTCAAATGATAGTGGGATAAGTGACTAAATCATGCCAAGTCCGATCAAGTATTAGACGACACTGATATAGACGAGGTCGCGACAGCAGGTTGTCGGGTGCTGATGATGGAAGGAGTGCTTCTCTAGTTACAGATCACGACAGCCACAAGACTCGACGGCTCG
>NZ_JACJPA010000014.1:0-20396 GCF_014695845.1 Trichocoleus sp. FACHB-591 | reverse complement strand
GCGGGTACACAGTCCCACCCTTCCTTATTAGCAATTGTCTCAATCTGCGAAGTCGAGCAGGATGTTTGAAGCAGAATATGAGTACTACTCCGATCTCGCATGAAGTTATCGACCCTCTTGGCACCGCCTCCTTCCTTGTCTTGGACGTGCCCCCAAGGAAGAACTTCCAGAAGCGTTCCAAAGGCATCACCGAGGCAGACGAACCAAGACCCGGTCGGAAAGGGAGGACAGGGTGCTCTCAGGGCAGTACAGTCGAGGAGCTTGGCGAGTCCCTTTGCAACGATTTCAGGATGACGCGCACTGAATGAAACATGATGCAACATAAGGAACCTTTTCGCAAGTTGTATTGACGAGCAATTCTGATAGCTAACCCTAACCGACCGTCACAGTGCAAGGTAGAGCTACAGACGTTCAGTTAGGACGCTGGATTGTCAGCAATGCAAAAATGAGCTTAAGCTTATTGTCCTGATAGAGGTAGCTACAACTACAATTTGCTGAATTTCTGAATGCCAAACTATTAATCAGACTGAACTGGTTCGGGCTATCTGTTAGAGGTAATTAACCCGAATCAATTCTGCCTAATCTCCCAGACATGAGATAGACGAAATACAGGGTATTGACATGGAACTACGACCTCGAGACTTATTAGATCCAGTCCAAAACATCAACTAATTCATTAAGCGCCGATACTTCGAAAACTTAAAGCCGCGATCGCCCTTCCAGTTGCAGCTCTGACACCTCCAGATAGCGTTGAAGTGCTTGCAAGCTGCGATGGCCAGATATCTCTTGAATGACTCGCAGCGGCATCCCCGCACTGCTCATCTGGGTTAGAGCAGTGCGTCTGAAACTGTGCGTACTAACTCCCACCAGCCCCAGGCGATCGTTGATTAGGTACTAAGCCATCAAGGCATTGAGCCAGACTAACTCAACGCCTTTAAAGGTTGGTCGAATTTGCTGTTCATACGTTCAATATCCTGGAGGATGTTGAAATGTGCCAATGACCTGATCAAGCTGTTGAGCGATCGCGATTAACTCCATCTCTCTCCACCGCTTGCCCACAATTTGGATGCCAATCGGTAGTCCATTTTGCGTCTGCCCAATGGGAATGACGATGACTGGATGTCCGCTTAAATTAAACGGCATGGTGTATGCTCCATTGGCAACTCCGTATGGGTAAGCTCTGCCATCAACCTCAACCGCACTCCAGGCAGGACGATGGGTAAATGCGGCCGTTGCAGCCACAGGGACTAACCAAACATCCCATGACTCTAATGCCGTATCCAATTGAGCTATGAAGCGATCGCGCTCGGTCAGGGTTGCAAAATATCCCTTCAAACTGGGATTGAGTAGCTCTGGCAGAAAGCGGCTGAAGTCTCCTAATTGTCTGAGTTTTTTATCACCTTGGGTGGCTGTACGAGCGATCAACTCTAAACTGCGTCGGATGTTATAACGATCTCTCGGTTGAGCATAGGTGTTGTTATAAGCTGCAACTCGCATGTACAGGTTCAACATCTTTGAGGTGTCAAAGCCTTGGGGCAGCCAACGTTCTACCTGGGCACCCGTATTTGCCAACATTTGAGCCGTTTTCTGCATGACGGTGCGGATATCAGAGGCGACGGGAATTTCACTCCACTCATCAATCCAGGCAATCTTGAGATCAGACAATGCTTTGCCTGAAGGCGTATCTAGGGGAACCGGAGGAACATCTGGACGGCGCACATCTGCTCCTGCAATCAGCGAAAAGCAAAGCCGAATGTCTTCCAAGGATCGCGCCAAACAGCCAACGGTCATCATCTGTCGAACACACAAGGGCAGACCCGGAACTTCAGGAATCATGCCTGCGGTAGAAATGCGGCGATCGGTGGATTTGAGTCCATAGACCCCACAAAAGTGAGCGGGTTGACGCACAGACCCGCCAAAATCATTGCCCAGATCGAGGGGTGAAAGACCTGCTGCGATCGCGGCGGCACTACCCCCTGAACTTCCTCCAGGCGTGTAGGCTAAATTCCAGGGATTGTTGACTGGCGGAAACAGAGAATTAGTGCTCTGATAATCGGCGGCGAGTTCTGCCATGTTGGTTTTTCCCAGGATAAGCGCTCCCGCTGCTCTCAGTCTGGCAACGACTGTCGCATCCTGCTGGGGAATGTAATCTCGAAGGGGAATATAGCCTGCGGTTGTGCGGAGTCCAGCCGTTTCAAAAATGTCTTTGATCGTGACCGGAACTCCATGCAATGCGCCCCAATCTTCACCTTTTGCAAGCGCCTCATCTGCCTGCTTGGCTCTAGTTCGGGCATTTTCTGCATCAAGGGTGCAGATGGCATTTAGTTTCGAGTTGTGTTGAGCAATTTGTTCCAGATGCGCGTCCAGAAGTTCGACCGCAGAAATTTGGCGATCGCGAATCATGTGAGCCATGTCAGTAGCAGACTTAAACACAATCTTGTTCATGATATTTCCTCTAAATTCAGTGAAATGCTTTTCCTCTCCCGGTAATTCTCTTTGGATAGTTGGCTCAAAAACGCTTCCCAGCCAACTTTGCCGTACTTCTGATCGGGGCAGAGCTGTGCTCCTGTACGAAAGGCTTGGGCGATTTTGCCAGGAATGGGAACTTCGACAACGCTCCGTTTCCGTCCAGTTGCTTTGAAATACACTCTCGCTAGATCGGCTGCTGTCCAAATTTCGGGACCCCCAATGTCGCTCACTCGTCCGGCAGCAGAGGAAAGAACCAGTTCAACTAGGCGATTGGCAACTTCACTTGCTTCAATCGGCTGGAGCAGAAAGCCTTTGGGCATGAGCATGATAGGCAGGCGATCGAGCAGTTGAATCAGCGTCAGTACAAATTCGTGAAACTGTGTTGCTCTAAGAATTGTCCACCCGATGGAAGCCTGTTCAATCATCTGCTCCACTTCCAGCTTCATGCCGTAGTAGGGGTAAAAGGGGTTGCGATCGACTCCGACAATCGAGACATAAACAATGTGAGAAACTCCTGCCTGTTCTGCGGCTTGAAGTAAGCGCCTCGTTCCTTCTACATCGACTTGACGTGAATTGGTGGGGCTAGAAGCGCAATGAATAATGGTATTAATTCCTTCGACTGCCTTCTCCAATCCCTCACCCGTCAGCAAATCTCCTGGAACGGTGCCGAGACGTCCACTACGACTGAGCACCTGAACGTTGTCACCAGCAGTTTGTAGGCGATCGACCACCCGTGAACCGAGGGAACCTGTCCCCCCTGTGACCAACATTTTTGATGCGTTCATTCTGAAACCTCCTGGTGCGGTGGAAGTAAGGACTTCGACGTGTTTTATTTACCTGTTAAGCTTCTTCAAAGCCCCAAATGTTTAATAAAGCCAGCTTTGATATTGGGAATGAGCCTGTTTCATATCCTCATAAAGCCACACCATGCGGTCAATAAACCACAGTTTGCTCAGGTAAACGAGAGCGCATCCCAAGAGAGTGAGACAACCATCAAGTGTGACCAATCCCCAGACCACAACCACCATACCCATCACTGAAACCAGGCTCAGGATATTGGGAACTTGTTGATGGTGTAAAGGAACAGGAACGGTATCTCGATTTAGCCAGACCCGTTCACCGAACACGCCTTTAGAAGCCCAATGATTGGTAGATTGAGGTTTCGCAAAGATGCGGGGATTAATCCACATCCAAAGCAGGGCGATCGCGATGGGAGCTAACGACCCCCAACCCAGCCAGACACGGCTCCAGATCGCCAAAATTAGAATCGGCAGGACCGTGAAACGAGTCCAAACACTCCAGGGATTGGCATGACGTGCCCAGGTTTCCTCATCCATCTGGAACGTGTTGGCAATCTTACGTTCTACAGTCATTGTTATTGTCCTCCTCAAAGTCGTAGGCTCTCTTCTAACCAAATCCAAACTTTCTCTTCATCAAGCAAAGCAACAGTTTGCTCTGTTTTGGGAGTTATTCATGGTTGTCATTTTCCGATTCTTCTGTTTATGTTCATTCACACTCTGGCTCCTACCTGAGCCATATCCCGCATGAGTTATTCCAAGTTCTTGGGATGCATTGCATCGAGATGTTTGTGAGCGATCGCAGGCGTCAACTGTCTCAACTGCGCCGCTTGTTGGAAGAACTATCGGATGTCCTTAATAGTCGCGAAGGTGATTCGTAGTTCCTCAAACATATTGAGCGGATTGATATTTAGAATGTACAAGATAACGCTCTATAGCTCCGATCGCTTCCTGGACTCCATTCTCTGCTCGAATTGCGACCCCGATCGCTTTCGCCTGCTGTTGCATTACCGGATTCGTGACAGCAGTGGTGATGGCTGCTGCCAAACGGTCTGCCGTTAACTCGGCTTTGGGAATGGGAGACGGACTTGTGCCCAATTTCATCACGCGATCGCCCCAGAAAGGCTGGTCGCCAAAGAAGGGTACAACGACAGATGGTACTCCCGCTCTGAGAGCAGCAGCCGTTGTTCCGGCTCCACCATGATGGACGATCGCTGCCATTTGCGGAAACAACCAGTCATGAGGAACAGAAGAAAGGAGAAATACATCATCAGGCAATTCAGTCTGAGCAATTCCTCCCCAGCCTGTGAGCAAAATGCCCCGTTGCCCCGTTTGTTGGAGGGCATCCAGGATAATCTGAGTGAACTGTACAGAATCCTCTCCGCTCATGCTGCCGAAGCCGACATACACAGGAGGTGAGCCTGCTGCCAGGAAGTCTAGAAGTGCTTGGGAGGGTTGCCAATCTGATGCTTGATCGAGAAACCAATAGCCAGTCATCTGGATGCGATCGCTCCAATTGGCTGGTTGAGGCACAACTGAGGGACTATACCCGTAGAGAGCAGGGGTAGGTAAATGATCAAGTCTGCGGTAAATCGTTCCCAAGGGAATGGATGGAAGATGTAACTGCGAACGACGAAACTCATTCAATAGTTGCCTGAATATTAATCCAAACCCTTCCATCAACAGCGGATAACTCAGTCGATTAAGAGTTCGGCCTAAATGCAATGTTGGGGGTAGCGAAGGATATGGAAAATCTGGGTTAGAACTTTGAGGCATTAAGGAGGCAAAAAAACAGGGAATTCCTAATGCTTCAGCGATGTCATAGCCCCAAACTGCTGTCGCTGTGAAGATAATGGCATCACTATTCTGACAAGCGACCCAAGAATCAGATATGGCTTGAGCGACTAGCGGTTGCACCATTTGGGCGTATTGCTTGATCAACAAAATGGGATTCTGGCTCTTTAGCATGTTCTGTCCAGCCTCACTTGCCATCAGGGCTTGGACATCTCCTGCGATCGCAGCAAATGCTAGTTCATACTCTTGCGCCATCTCCTGAAATGTGTTGTGGGTGGCGAGCTTCACTTGATATTCCGCCTGTTTGAGCCCTTGTCCCAGGGCAAGGAACGGTTGAATATCCCCTCGTGATCCTGTGGTTAAAATCGTAATTCTCATCACTGAGTCCTCAATCAACATCTTCAATAGTTCGCTTGAGATTGGCAAGACAAATGTTCTGGGCAGTTTGAAAGGGATGTTTGACCATTGCCAGGAAGAACACATAGGCAAGTAAATGCCGCATCTCAAACTCAAATTGCCAGGTGATCTGCGTTCCTGAATCGATCGCTTGATAGGACCATTTGCCAGAAGCAGAACGTAGAAGCCATGAAAATGGCGGCTTGAGCCCATCTAGCAATTCGTAGGTTTGAAGGGTAGGACGTTGCAGAGAAATAATGCGTTCTGTGATTTTAGAACCATCACTGTTCTGTACAATGCGCGTACTACCTGCGTGGAGTAATAGCCCATCGGTCGTCGTTGCACTCAAAATGGCAGGAATGGCTTGATAACCTGTGAAGCACCTGGGCAGATTCTGACAGTCGATCGACCCATCAAACACTCGTTCAATGGGTGCGTTAATGGCCATTTGTGCACTCGTTTGGATGAGCATTCTACCTCTCCCTCCATGTGTCACCCATGGTGTCACTCAAACCGCAAGCCGTACTTGGCAGAAATCTCTTGTAAAACCGTTAGATCAGGTGGCAAGCTGGTGATTCTTTCGCCAACTTCCCGATAGAATTCGGCAGCAGTCGCAGGTGAAACGATCACCAGAACCCGAGCGCTCGCAGAGAGCACCTTAAAGGTATGCACTGCATTGGCAGGAATGTGGCTCACTGCACCTGCTGTCACAACTTGCTGACGATTGCCTAACGTAATTTCGAGGTCACCTTCCAGGATGTAGAAAGTTTCTTCCCAAGGATGGCGATGCAATGGGGGTTCTCCGTGAGCCACATCGATCATCTCAAATACAGCGTACTGACCGTTCGTATCGTTTCCAGCCAGCTTCCATACGAGTGTGTGCGTCAGCATGGACTGCATATCCCCTTGACCAGATTCAAGGATTTTAGGTTGGGCGTGCTGTACGACTGTCTTCATCAGATTTCTCCAAGAAATCACATGGTTTAGTAATTGTCGGTTATTAACCGAACCGAACAGTCTAGTTCGATTAATTCAAATCGTAGTCTAAGTGGCTTGATTGCCAATTCACCCGATCAGGTAGTCTTGAGACCGTACTGTACGGTACGATAAGTGTGTTAGTTCAGGTCGTACGATGCCTAAAGAAGCTAAGCAAGCCGCCAAAGCAGAGCAAATTTTGCAAGGAGCCCTGCAAGAGTTTTTGCAAGGTGGCTATGCCGCGACCAGCATGGCTCGGATTGCAGCAACGGCAGGAGTATCGAAGGAAACGCTCTACAGCTACTTCGAGAGTAAGGAAAAGCTATTTGCGGCGATCGTGCAATACACGGCTGAGCAGCATCTCCAACAGGTGTTTGCCTCAGAGCCGCTACCGACTGACCCTGTAGAACAACTACGAATCCTAGCGGCGAAGAGTATTACTCCTGAAAATCTTGACCCCATGCGCATGAACTTTTATCGGTTGATTGTGGGGGAATCTGGACGATTTCCTGACCTGGCTCGGTTCTACGTCGAGCAGTTTGAAAAACCGGGTTTGGAAGTCTCAGCGCATCTTCTGAAAGCGGCTCCTCAACTCTGCAGTTCAGACCCAGAAGCCGTGGCCTGGATTATTTCTGGAACATTGAGCTACTACTATCAAATGATGGAGATGCTGCAAGGCAAGGACATCCTGGATATGACGTTCGATCGCCTAGTGGAAGCTCTGATTGAATTACTGTTTGGCGATCGCTAATCGTGGCTTTGCTGATGTATATCAAGATGCCATTCCTGCTAGGGATTGAGACAGGATACGATGCTGTTGGCAAATCGACCAGAGAAAAATCAATCACTCACTAAAATCTTGTTTTGAAGAAATGCTGGGTTACCCAGGTCTACCCCAAGCTTGGGAGAGAAAATCTTAGAAAGACCATTTCTTGAGGAGGGTTTATCTATGCCGCTTCAACCTCAAGCTGTTCATCCTATCCCCGAAGAAACGGCTCGTGTAGCTCGTGCTGCCTTCCCTAAAGGGAACCGCTATATGGGTAGTTTTATGAACGGAACAAAAAACAACGCTAAGCCTGAAAGTATTGACTGCTCCGCATTTCAGGTTCTAATTCTGACAGTTTTACTAAAAGTCAAACGGGTGAAAGCTTCGTCTGATATGGATTTCAGCTAAATTTTCTTATGAATATCGATTGCGTACAAAGGAATTCGAATCCTAAACTCAGTTCCTTCTCCAGGAGTTGAAGAGCACTCCAGCTTGCCATTATGTTTCTCAGTGATGATCTGATAGCTAATCGACATCCCCATGCCAGTTCCTTTGCCCAACGCTTTCGTCGTAAAGAAGGGGTCAAAGATGCGTCGTTGCACCGCTTGAGCAATGCCAACCCCATTGTCCGCGATCGCCACTTCTACCCATTCTGCCTCCATCATGGAGGTGCGGATAGCAATTCGGTTGGGATTATCCTTCATCTCTTGATCAGTACACTTCGCATGCTTCTCGTCCATTGCATCAAGTGAGTTTACCAAGATGTTCATAAACACTTGGTTGAGCTGTCCAGCGTAGCATTCTACCAGCGGCAGCTGAGCATAGTCTTTAACCACCTCCACTTCAGGCCGGTCGGATCTGGCTTTGATGCGATGTTGCAGGATCAGCAGAGTGCTGTCGATGCCTTCATGAATATCTACGGCCTTGAATTCCGCTTCATCCATCCGCGAGAAGTTACGCAAGGAGAGAATAATCTGCCGAATGCGCTCGGTTCCCAGCTTCATCGAGGCCAGCATTTTGGGCAAGTCTGCTTGCAAAAACTCCAAGTCCATCTCTTCCGCCGCTGTTTGAATCTCAGGAGTAGGATGAGGATAGCCCTGCTGATACAGCTGTATGAACTCTACCAAGTCTTCAGTGTAGTCCTGCACATGCGTCAGGTTGCCGTGAATGAAGTTGACTGGATTATTGATTTCATGAGCGACTCCAGCCACCAGCTGCCCCAGGCTCGACATTTTTTCGCTCTGCACCACTTGAGCTTGAGTTCGCTGTAGTTCTGCCAGAGTATTTTTGAGCTCAGCCGTGCGTTCTTCGACCCGGTCTTCCAATTCTTCCTTGCCGTGCTCTAAAGCTGTGAACAGCTCCCTCAGTCGTCCTGCCATGTGGTTGAAGGAGCGGGAGAGGGTATTGAGTTCTTGAATATTACTGACTTCTACCGCTTGCTCCAGATCACCTGCTGCCATTGCTTCACTGGCTCGGTTGAGCCGAAGAATAGGACGTGCAATCCAACGAGAAGTAAAGACGCCCAGAACAGAGGCAACCGTTAATGCCCCAAAACAAAGGACGATCGTGGTGCGGGTATTCGCATTGATTTGGGCCATGAAAGTATTTTCTGGCACCCCTGTTACCACTAGCCAATCTAAACCATACTGGTCTTGCCAAGGTCTAACATCGACAAAATATCGTTCTCCTTGCACTTCAACTTGAAAATCCGTGTCTTGATTGATCGACTGAAACCCGTTGAATGATTGAATGTACTTGGCAATGGTTTGAATCGTAGAGTTCGGGCTATTGATCGCCTGCAATCGCTGAACTTCGTTATTGCTATTTCTAAAGGGCTTCTCTGTGCCAGCATTAGCAATCAAGTTGCCATCTCGCTCCACAATAAACACTTGCCCAGACTTGCTGATATCTAAACTGCGCAGAAAGTCACTCAGTTTCAGCAGATGAATGTCGGCATCAACCACACCCAGTAGTTGATTCTGCGAATTATAGATAGGGCGACCGGCGGAGGCTGCCAAATAGGGACCATAGGGAGAATTCCAGACATAAACTTTTGCCCAAGTGGGCTTACCGGCTTTCAGGGGAGCGGTATACCAACTTTCGGTAAAGTGATTGTAGCTGTACCTTCCAACCACACTCAAGCGATCGCCTTGGTCATTGGTTGCATAAGTGCGTGCACTATCTGGCAATTGCGACTTCCAATCGTCAATGGTCACGGTTTTACCGTCGTAACGAATTGCTCCAAACCCCTCTCCTGTGACTAAGCCAATTCCAATGAAAGTCAGGTCATACGCTTGCATTTGCTCCCAAAAGTATTTACCAGTTGCTTCGCCATCACGCACATCCAACAGCCCTTGGCGAATCGCAGAGGCATTAATCTGGCCCAACTTTTGAGGGACAGAAAGGTAGGAGTTCAAGTGTTCGTTAACCACATCGCTGCTGCGATCAATTAGCTGTTCGGCCAAGTTATTGACTGCTTTCTGGCCGTTCTTGAAGGACAAATAACTGATTAAGCCAACCGCCCCAAAAATCTGAAGTACAAAGGGCACCACAAGAACGATCTGTAGTGGAAAGGCCTGATTTCTAGGGGACTGTCGGGGCTTCATTATAGAAAGGGAAATCTTACATTCATCTCTCGCTGTTTATAGACTTCCCACAACTGCATCCGGATAAATAGAGACCTAATGCACCTTTGATACTCAGTAGAGCAAGTTGCTCCAGAAGAATTGGAGTTCCGCGCTTCACGGCACCAGTTCCAAGCCAAAACAAGGTATCCTGACTCGCGATCGCCACCACCAATTGCAGCTCTGACACCTCAAGATAGCGTTGAAGCGCTTGCAAACTACGATGCCCTGATATGTCCTGAATCATCCACAGGGGTATCCCTGCACTGCTCATCTGGTCAGAGCCGTTCGTCTGAAACTGTGAGTGCTGACCCCTACTAGGCCCCAAGGTAGCGTAGCTGCAACGAAGTGCCACGCGATCTCTGAAACGCTTGAATGACAAATAATGCAGCTAAAAAATTCGAAAAATTGCAACTTACCCGTAAATGATGACTGAACTACCCATAAAATTTACGAGAGAATTAGGGTTTCAGGCTCTTTTTGCTTGAAAACTTGCCCATCAATGACCATTTCTTGGGATGTTTTAGCTAAATCATAAAATTTTTTCTGGAATTTTTACCCAGTAAAGCTTTCAAGCGTCGCGTGGCACTTTGTTGCAGCTACGCTACCGTTGGGCCAACAGCGTTGTCACCAGGGCACTTCCTGTCGTGAGACCTGGAATCATAAACCACAACACCGTCAGGGGCACATGCATCACATAGGCATAAAGCGAGTTTTGCCATAAAGGGATTAGAAGTTTGCCTAGCGCTTTATTGAGCGGGAGCCAAAATGTGTTAACCACCATATACAGCAAGGGAAACAAACCCAATAAAGTCACTAATCGGATCGGGCCATTAATACTGCGACCCAGAGGCGAGGGAAATACTAGTTAAGACCCAAGCATTACTACAAAACGCGATTGCAAGTGCCTCTAAAGCTGAAGCGCAGCCATCGTTCGTCTATTGCAAGAGTGTTTGAATCATGGCAGCGATCGTCGGCAGTAGTGGAGTAGCCTCACGTTGGCACAATCCCTTGATTTTTCTTTGCGAGGAAGTGTTTTGGCTTTTTGGAAAACCTTGAAATAAGCTAAGGCTAATCTCGTCTCATTCGCTGTTTATATTCACTCGTTGACTCAAGTTCATGACAGACGATATCTCGCAATCACTGACCGACAGTATTTCCTTGCCAGAAAATGAGGCGAAGAGATTGGAGGCACTTCGACGCTACAACGTTCTGGACACACCACCAGAAGCAGCATTCGATCGCGTTACCTCTCTGGCAGCACGGTTGTTTCAGATGCCAACGGTTTTAGTGTCTTTAGTCGATGAGTCAAGAGCTTGGTTTAAGTCTTGCTACGGCTTCAATCAGCAGGAAGTGCCACGACATGATAGCATTTGCAACTTGGCGCTGTTGGCTAACGATGTTTTAGTCATCCCTGATGCTCGACAAGACGATCGCTTTGCCTGCAATCCGTTTGTGCAGAATGAGCCTACTCTGCGCTTCTATGCTGGTGCCCCTCTAATCACTCAAGACGGCTTTAACCTAGGTACCCTCTGTCTACTCGATACAACACCACGCGATGCGCTGACCCAGGAGCAGCTAGAAATCCTGACAGATTTAGCTGCGATCGTAGTTGATGAATTAGAGCTGAGATTAGCGGTGGCAAAACAAGTGACCGCTGAACGAGAGCGACAAGAAGCGGCCCAGCACCTGCAACTGTATGCAGATGTGGTTAGTAACACGCAAGTTGGTCTTGTTGTTTGGCAACTGGAAGACGTGAACGATCCTGGTTCCTTCCGCTTATTGATTGCAAACCCTGCTGCATCAGAAGCGACTGGGTTAGATTTTGCATCCTTAGTAGGCAAGACTATGGCGGAGGGCTTTCCTAAGCTGCTACAAACACCCCTTGTGCAGCAATATGTAGAGGTCATTCGCACAGGGCAATCCTTGGATTTAGGGGAAATCGTCTATAGCGAAGATGGCGTTTCTACCGGAATTTATAGCCTTAAAGCGTTTCCCTTACCCAACCGCTGTATTGGGTTCGCATTTGAAAATATCACTGCTCGAAAACAGATTGAGTCTCAACTTCAAGAGAGCCAGCATTACAATCAACAGATTGCTGAAGCTGTACCCGGAGTTCTATTTGTACACGACTTAATCCAGCAGCAAAACGTTTATACCAATCGCCAAATTACTGATTTGCTGGGCTATACGTCTGAAGAAGTTCGGGCAATGGGGGCTAATGCCCTTGAAATTCTGGTACATCCCGATGATTTAGCACGAATATTTAACTACGTAGAAAATTTTCGCTTTGCTTCAGATAATCAAGTTTTTAGTATTGAGTACCAAGCACGTCACGCAAACGGTGAAGGACGCTGGATATACACCCAAAGTGTTGTCTTTAACCGCACAGCAGATGGTTTGCCACGCCAGGTTTTAGGAGTGTCACTCGATATTACTCAGCGCAAACAGATCGAACAAGCGCTGCGAGAAAGTGAAAAGTGGGCGCAGTTGGCAATACAAGTTGCCCAGTTGGGAGGTTGGCGGCTGCACCTGGACACAAACCTAGTCGAAGTGGATGAGCGCATGCGTCAAATCTGGGGTGAACCCAATGGTGCTGTCCTGATCCCGCTTCCTGCCGTGATAGAGCGGATACATCCAGACGATCGCGAACGGGTTGCCCAAGCTGTCAGTGCGGCGATCGACCCTCAATCATCTGGCAGTTACGAGACTGAGTACCGAATTATCTGGAACAATGGCAGCGAACGATGGGTACTGGCAAAAGGCCAAGCCCAGTTTGAAGGTGAAGGGGAGTCTAGGCGAACCATTGCTTTTTTTGGTACGGGTCTGGATATTACTGAGCGTAAACAGACAGAAGCGGCACTAACGGTACAGGAACAGCGTTATCGCTATATTTTTGAAGCTGTGAGTGTGGCGATCTGGGAGGAAGACTTTTCTGAAGTTAAAGCTGCGATCGACCAATTGAAAACGATGGGTATTCAGGATTTTCAGCAGTACTTTACTGAACATCCTGAATTCGTGCAACAGATGGCTGAGCTCGTCCAAGTTCAAGATGTGAATCAAGCCGCAGTGCAAATGTTTGGCGCGCCAAACAAGACAGAGTTGCTATCTTCCTTAACCCAAATCTTTGTACCTGAAACGACAGCAGCTTTTATCGGAGAACTACTGGCGATCGCGAATAAAGAACGCTCGTTTGCCGCAGAAACTGTATTGCAAACTTTGCAGGGCGATCGCCTTGACGTTTGGTTTACCATCACCTTTCCACCGGAGTCAGACCGGTATGACCATGTACTGGTCTCACTGCTCGATATCACGCAGCGCAAACGTAGTGAGTTAGAGCAGGAACGTAGTGAAGCCATTCTCAACGCATTTCTCGCCGCTTCCCCGATTGCACTGACCTTATTTGATCAAGATCTGCGCTATCTGTACGCCAACGAAGCCTTAGCTCAGATTAATGGGTTGCCACTTCATGAACACTTAGGGCGAACCCTTCCGGATGTGGTGCCCGACATGGCTCCCCAGTTTGCTCCGATGCTGCGGCGAATCATGCAAACCCAAGAACCTGTTCTCAATTTGGAGTATAGCGGTGAGGTACGACCGGGTGTTTATTGTCATACCATTGCTAATCACTTCCCGGTTTGTTTGCCCAATGGTGAGGTGTTAGGAGTTGGGATCACCATTACTGATATCTCGGAATTGCATCGAGTTGAAGCCGAACTGCGTCAGAGTGAAGAACGGCTGTCCTTAGCTCTGAGTGCAGCCAATCAGGGACTTTACGATCTCAATGTTCAGACGGGAGACGCCATCGTTTCACCTGAATATGCCCGAATGTTGGGCTATGAACCGGAGGAGTTTCAGGAAACAAATGCTCAGTGGCGCGATCGCCTGCATCCAGATGATGTGGCAACCGTGTATCGAGTCTATGAGGATTACCTCGCTGGACATCACAACGAGTACCGAGTGGAGTTTAGACAACGCACCCAAGCAGGTGGGTGGATCTGGATTCTCTCGGTTGGCAAAGTTGTAACTTGGGATCAAGACGGTAAGCCCCTCCGCATGTTGGGAACACATACCGATATCAGCGATCGCAAACAGGCAGAGCAAGCCTTACAACAACACAGCCAACGACTTTACCTGCTCTATGAGACCAGCCGTGACTTGCTTGCGGCAAAACAGCCAATGGACCTCATGCATCAGCTGTTTAGCCGTCTCTCGGTGCAAATGGATTTGCATTACTACTATCACTTTGAAGTCAGTGAGCAGGACGGTAGACAACGTTTGCAGCTGATAAGTTATAGTGGGCTCTCTGAAGCCCAGGCACAAGCATTTGAGTCAATCGATCTAGGGCAAGCTATGTGCGGGTTGGTGGCTCAGGAACGCCAGCAAATCGTGCTTAATCGTGCAGAAATTGCCTCCCATCCCAATGCTCGAATCCTCTGCTCAATGGAGGTAACAGCTTATGCAGGTCAGCCACTAATGGTGCAGGGACGGCTACTAGGGACCCTTTCATTTGCGAGTCTGACCCGAACTCAATTCACGATTGAAGAGGCAGACCTGTTGCAAGTGATTTCGGAACAGGTGGCGATCGCCCTTGAGCGAGCTGAATTAGTTGCATCACTGGAGCAGCAAGCCGAGGAGCTGAGACAAGCCAACCGGGTGAAAGATGAATTTCTAGCCGTGTTATCCCATGAGTTGCGATCGCCGCTTAACCCCATCTTGGGTTGGACAAAACTTCTGCAAACAGGCAGGTTTGATGCTCAGAAAACGAAACAAGCCTTAGAGATTATTGAGCGCAATGTGAGACAGCAAACGCAGTTGATTGACGACCTACTCGATATTTCCAAGATTTTACGCGGCAAGCTGGTCTTAAATGAAGCGCCTGTTGATTTAGCATGCACAATTGAGTCCGCATTAGAAACAATGCGATTGGCAGGGGAAGCAAAAAGTATTCAGACCCAAATCAATTTAGACTCATCCATTCCACCCGTACTAGGGGATGCAGGACGTTTACAGCAGGTTGTTTTGAATCTGCTCTCCAATGCCATTAAGTTCACTCCTAATGGCGGCCAGGTAAAGGTGCAATTGGAGCGAGTGGGGGATGAGGCTCAAATTCAGGTCAAGGATACTGGAAAAGGGATTACTCCGGACTTTTTACCCTACGTGTTTGAGTCTTTCCGTCAAGAAGATGGGAGAACCACACGCAAGTTTGGAGGACTGGGCTTGGGACTAGCAATTGTTCGCCAACTGACCGAACTACATGGGGGAACGGTTCGAGCCGAAAGCCCAGGCGAAGGCGCTGGAGCCACCTTTACTATCCGTTTACCCCTTATGAAAACTCCAGCTTTGAGCTTTGCAGATGAAACCTCAGCTAATCTGGCTTCTAGCGAAGCGAGCATTCTGCAAGGGATTCGCATCCTTGTAGTAGACGATGAAGCCGATATGAGAGATTTGCTTGTCGCTATCCTCGAACCAACGGGGGCGATCGTCCAGGTGGCAACCTCAGCATCCGAAGCCCTAGCTGTGTTTGCTCACTTCCAGCCCATGCTTTTAGTCAGTGATATTGGCATGCCAGAAACTGATGGCTATGAATTGATGCAGCAGGTGAAAAGCCGATTCGGTGAGCTTCCCGCGATCGCGCTGACGGCCTATGCAATGGAACAGGACCAACAGAAAGCCTTTAACGCCGGATTTCAGCGCCATATCGCTAAACCGATCGATCCAGCCGTCCTAGTCAAGGCGATCTCAGCCCTGATCAGTGAGGCGAGATAAGCAGCTTTCAAAGTAGGAATTAGGACCAGCGGGCGCATTTGAACAGAAAGTTACGGTTTTGAATGAGGAAAATGTCATGTCAAATAGCCCAATAGACCTGAAAGGGATTTGCAGTTCATCAAGTCCTTTCGCATATTACAACCTGGATTCGCTGGTGTTCCCTTGATGGTCGGGTGCATTGAGGTTGTGCTGCTGCTGTCAACTACGTTCGGCTTGCTTAAACAGGTTAGATACAGCTCCCTTGAGGATATATGGCAATAGTTTCGGACCTGGTAAGAAAACGACCCCCAACTGCTGCATCAATCCGAAGGCATCGCCTTGCCCCCAATGCTCTACGATTTTTCCATTCTCCACTCGATCAATATGCATGATACACAAGCTGATTTGCTTACCTGTAGGCGAAAGCCCCTGAAACTCTCCAACATGCGTTGCGGTGAATTTTCCACAAGTGACCACTTTATCTTCGGAGACGATGACCTCATCAAAGATGTGCCCCCCCTGCTGAAAGGCTAAATAAAATCACATCCCAAACCGTTTAAATCCTTCCCCGTCTAATGGCTCAGGTATACCCGCCAAGTGAGCCACAAAATTTGGAGCCAAAAGCTCTAAGGCTTGCTCCATTTTGCGATCGTCAAAGGCTTTGTAGAACTGGAGAACAAGGGCTTTGTTTTGCTCAATCAGCATACAGAACTTCGTTTTGGCTAGGTTGTAACGCGGCGACTATGAGAACTTGACCCAACTTTCGAGCTAACTTCCAAACACTGCCTCAACAATTACCCTCAAAGCACACTGACTTTATGGAAGGATCAATAACTCTTCGACTACCCTCACAACCCGAAACTTAAACAGTAGAACGGCTACGGTCAGCGGCTATCAACACTTCTGCAATACTACAAGCGATCTGGATCAGTCCACTGCACCAGAATGGTATTGAATTCTGGATTGTTTCCAGTGCTTCATCTCTTCATCAATGAAGTGATTAACTAGATCCTGATACATTTTTTCAATTGCATCAGCGTTTAATCCTTGTTCCTCTGCCCAAACTCGACGTTGCTGTAACATTGCTTGTAAGCGTTCAGGTGCTCTAACGCTAGTTTCACTTGTCTTAAATTTAGAGGCAGCTTTGACGTAAGCGAAGCGCTGGCCAAGTAGTGCAAGGACTTGACGGTCTAACCGATCGATTTCGGTTCGAATGTCCGTTATGCTTTCACATTGTTCGGGGGATTTCATGGGCTTGCCAAGCACAACTGATGGGACTGGCTTTCGATTCTAACCTAACCAAGTTTGATGACAGTAGTCTCCTGATTCTCCTTTATCTAGGCAGACGGACAAAGCAGCAATCTCCTACATCGTAGGAAGAAAGGTTCGGGCGCTGATTTGCGTCCACTTTCTTGTACCCAAGACGTTTCAAGAGCCGAATGCTCCGCTGATTCAGTGGATGTACAGCGGCCCACCATTCGGTTCCGGGTGCAACAGCAGCCAGGTAATCGTGCCACCAGAGCATCGCCTCGAATGCCAATCCCTTGCCCCACCAAGCTTCACCTAACAAATAGGCCACCTCACCCCATTCTCCGTATCCTGTCGCCTCCAGCCGACCAATCACGGGAGAGGGAGGAATTTTCAACCGGATTGCCATGTTGAACCATTGCTCAGTCGGCGTTGCCAAAACCACAGGACCGTGAGAGCGGGCAGCGTACTCTGTCCTCAACTCCTCTATAGTCGGTGGATTTCCCTTTGGATCGATAAAGGCAAGGACGGCGGGTGTGGTCAGAATAGAAAAGAGTTCGTCGGCATGGGCGTCAGTGAGTGGCTCAAAATGTAGGTTCTTACTTTGCATTAGCGGTATCCTTCTGCTCTTAGGAAAGTCGCCTAACGTTCCCGTTCACCGGACGCAGATAATCTTTGGATTTCACCAATCACTTGACTTTGTTCTGGTGCATTGGGAGGGTTAGCCTGTTTTGATGGACGTTAAGTTAACCATTCACAGGTAACTTCCATCTCGCATAAAGCTGACTGAACGTTGCACGCTGCTGCTTGAGGTCAACTTCCGGTAAACATTGCTCTACAAGGTCGAACGTTTCGTCTACGAGTTGTCGTAACTCATGGGTTCCGCTAGTAGCATCCGATTGAAAAACGCGCTCCAACCGAGCAAAAAACTTAGGCGGTTTGATGCTCATTTCGTCCACAAAGTAACGAGTCCACTTGAAACCAGGATGATACATGCGGTTTAGCCCGAACAAGATGTTGAGAAGCCATCGTACAATGGCGCAATTATTTTCGTACAGCATCGGAATCTCAAGGCGTTCGGTCAAAATGTGTTGACCATCAAACGGGCGGAATTTTAGATGCTTTTGAACCATCGCAACCGCAAGTTCTTTAGGATAAGGAGAAAGCTGAGCTTGCCATTGTTTAATCCTGTCTGCACCGTGAAGCACTACTGCGCGTTGCAGATGAGATGCGATCGCTTGGTTCTCAAACAACAGCCCATTTTGGGACACATCGTAACGCTCAACCACATCAATCACAATGTTATCCATCGTATGTTGCGCCCAATGACCCGCTTCAACTTTCATGCCGTATAGGTAGAACTGCTCCAACCATGCCTGCTTTGCTTCTCCATACGGCTCAATTTCCCATCCTGTGACACCAACATTTTGCGCTGTGGCTTGTAATTCTTCGACAGACGGCAATTGTGACCAGATGAATCCTAGTTCAAGATCAGAATACTGGTCTGCAATCCCTAACGCTGCCGAGCCAAATACAAAACACGCTGCAACTTTAGGATTAGCCGTGAAAGCAGGAGCAATTTCGTGAGCTAATGAAATTCGCCAGGCGCTGTGCTCAGTCATGTTGAGGAGTATAAGTTCTTCTGCTGAAACAATGTAGCGGACAGCAGGCTAACGACCAAGTTGAGCCGTGGTAAGTAACCTTGAATTCCGTACAAAGAGCTTGACTCCATCCCCTCTAACATAGGGTTAGCCTGCTTTGTGCAATAACCAATTCTCTCTTCTCAACTCGAATGTTTGCTCAATACACAATTCACCCTTGAACTCCACCTCATCTGATTGCACTAAATTCATTCCCAAGCGCCTAAGCAAATCAATAGACGGTTCATTTCGCATATCAGTTATTCCGACGATCTGGTTGATGTATCCAAGTTCAAATATTGAACAAACCAGAGCTTGAACAGCTTCTTGTGCATATCCTTTACCTTGCTCTTCACGAGCCAAAGTAAAACCAATTTCTACGATTGCCGGATTCTCAGTGTAAATCTGCATTCCAATGTCACCCAGGAGCAAGTTGGATTGCTTGTGGGCGATCGCAATTTGAAACCATTCACCTGGTATCCCCATCGCTGCTATTTGCATTTCCTCAATGAAGGATTGCGCTTCACGATAAGGTAACATCGACCAACTTTGGAATTGAGCGACTTGAGAATCTTGGCGGTAGGAAAAAAATCTATCTAGATCAAGATCTGTAAACCGACGCAGAACCAGCCGTTCAGTTGATTGGGGAAGAAAATTCACTGGAAACAATACAACTTTGCTCCACTATTGTTGTTTGGCTGAATGCTTTACTCAAGAACTGCTGGCCAACGTTCCCAATCACCCACCGCAGATAACCTCGAACTCTTAATTAGGCCGAACTCATTTGGGCTATCTAGCCTAGAGTACTACAGTTTTAGATTTGCTAGAATATCTATGCAGTCAGGGATACAAGCATTTTTGTGACTCTTTTGCATCAAGCTTAGATTGTTGATGAATATTGCCATTTGGGGGCATTCTCGGCAATGGGTTCTAAAAGCCAATGACACATCCTCGCCAGCTAAAAATCAGGGCATGGGATCGTGAGAAGCTCTAACTTATAAAATTTTCAACCTTAACGGCCAAAGTTTTTCCGTTTCTAAAACTAAGCCTTCGACCACAAACAGTCTCCCACTCTCGCTGGAGATATTTAAAGCAATGTAAATTCGTTGTGATTAAATCAAATCAATTTAACTAAACTGTACATCAACAGTATGAAAAGAATTTACCCTCTTCCCAGAATTATCGAAGAGGAGTGTGCATTTCTTTGTTCTCCTTCATCTTCATTTTATCAACTTCTTCTATAACAACCAATACTGGATTCTTTAGCCGTAGCTCACCAGAGCAGAAACGTTATATTGAAAAGATTAATTGAAAATTAATTGGAGTATGTTGCGGCGTTTCTTTTCTAGCTCGAGCTTAATAGTTATTGGCATTGTACTGATAGCGATCGCCTTTATCAGCATCTCATTTCTTCCTTCACAAGTCGAAAGTAACCTCAGCACATTCTTTGGCCAGCTTGGTAGCGGTGGTATCGATGTGACAACTGGCAACATCTATAGACGAATTGCTGCCGATCGCTTTCTCCTTCAAAGCGTCTACTTTTTTCTCACAGGTATTGTTTTGCTGATAGCAGGATTACTCAACCTTAAGCGTTAACAGACACATTTCTATCGCCTGAATGCCCATCTAAGGAAACGACAGGGTTTCCCTGCTTACTGTGAAATAGCTGTAATCAATGGGTCGGGTACCGGGAAGGAGCGCTGCCTCAGCAGCGTAAACTGCCCTAATCCCGCATCATAAGCGAATACCTGACCGGTCTCGATTTCGTACATCCAAGCATGCAGATTCAGCTGCCTGCTATGCAACTTGGAGCGAATGACAGGATACGTTTCTAAATTCTCTATCTGCGTCAACACATTCTGCTCGATCGCGATCTTGAGCAAGCGCTCGGGCTGCAGGTGCGCATAATTATCTAACACTAAGCGCCGCGTCGCTTCTC
>NZ_JACJPA010000013.1:0-69932 GCF_014695845.1 Trichocoleus sp. FACHB-591 | reverse complement strand
TTGCCTACGAAAGTGGTAGAACTATCTATCAAATCAAGCACGGGATGCTCTCTGAGTATCTCAAGGAGCAACTCAAGCATCCGTCCGTTCAAATGACTTTTGCGTAAGTTCTGTGTGGTTTATTACGATCTCCGCAGCCGCCGAGAGGGATGAGGGCTGAAATTGCGCGATCGATAACCTTCCCCATTGCATCTCTAATCAATCTCTCAACCTCTTTATACTTCTCCCCAGCGCCCTCACAGAATCCCTGATCTCTCCTTACCCCGAGCTATGCAGACGAAAGACCATGCGCTTCTTTAATCGAATTATCCTTCAGACACCAGAAAGCGTAGAGTTGGAATTTACCCTAGCTGGAATTGGGAATCGGGCCTTAGCTTTACTGCTCGATTACACCTGCTTGGGTGGGTGTCTCATTGCCTTCATATTCATCTGGCTATTTGTTTCTAGTCAAGTTCTAGAATTAGTCAGACAAGTAGCTGGAAACGCCAATAGTGTTGACCTGTGGTTGACGGCGATTACTATTCTGGGTGGCTTTGCGATCTACGTGGGCTACTTTGTCTTCTTTGAAAGCCTTTGGCGAGGGCAAACGCCTGGAAAGCGTTACACCAAAATCCGGGTAATTCGTGATGACGGACGGCCTATTGGCTTAGCTCAAGCTACGTTGCGAGCTTTACTTCGGCCTTTCGATGACACTTTATTCTTAGGCGTATTCTTGATTGCTTTAGGTCGCCAAGAAAAACGTTTAGGAGACTGGGCAGCAGGCACAGTGGTGATTCAAGAAGAGCAAACGATTGCTGCTGCAACCTTTCCTACTTCTCCAGCAGCCGAGGCATTAGCAACCCAGTTACCCGAAATAGCAGATTTATCCCATTTGCTGCCCGACGACTTCGCTGTGGTTCGAGAATACTTGCAGCGCCGAGGTGCAATGTCATCCAAAGCCAAGTCAGAAGTTAATTTACAGTTAGCTCGTCAAGTAAAAGAAATAATTTTGCTGGAAAAAGTACCGTCGAACACAACCCCCGATTTGTTTTTGGAGGCAGTTTATCTCGCTTATCAACAGCAATCTACTAAATCAATGTAGGGCGCACCACGTACGCCCTAGTGACGAATGAGTTATAGCTTTTTAGCCACCCATGCCAGGAATCAAGCTGCTAGTCAGCCGCTTAATTGCTCGGTTGGCGACATCAGCGTAGCGCAATTCACCGCAGAGAATTTTGCCCATACGTTCTGTAGCCGAAGGACGCTTGATGCCGACTTTGTAGCCAATGCCAGGTACCCGATAGAAAACACCCGCAATACGCTGCGCCCAAGCCATATCTTCGCCCCATTCTTGGTTGATGATTTGGCTATAACGCTCTAGAGCACTGCGATCGCCTGTTAGGGCTTGGTTAATCGCTTCAGCCGCCTTCATACCACTAAAAATAGAAGGCCGAATCCCTTCTGCCGTAAAGGGATCAACCACACAAGCCGCTTCTCCCGCTAACACCGCATTTTGGGTGTGCAGTTTTTGATTGCCGTCCCACAGGCATAGTGGATGGCCATATTGTTGACTGGACTTGACATCCACACCAAACAGCGTGGCATACTCAGCCAGCAAAGCTTTCATATCCTGGGGTTCACCGCCTCGGAAGGTACCAATACCCAACGAATAGCCATCGGCTTTAGGGAAGTTCCAGATGTAGCCATTCTTCACCATGCCAAACTCAAAGTGAATGGGGTTGCCACTCTCTACGTGAGCAGGTACCTCTGCTTCCAAAGCTCCGGCTAAGCGACGCTTCCGCTCTTTGAACCCTAGCCACTTCGCCATCGGACCTTTGGCACCATCCGCAGCAATGAGATAGCGCCCAGTGATTGGGCCTTCGGCTGTATTCACTTGCCAGTGGTCGCTCTTAAACTGAATTCCTGTAACTTCCGTGTTGTCTCGCAGCTCTGCGCCTTGCTTCTGAGCTTGCTGTACCAAGAAGTGATCGAACACATCTCGCCGCACCATCCACATCGGCTCTGGAGTTTTTAGCTCAACTTCCACGGGGTCTTCCATTTTCCAGGTGAAGCGCACGGAGTTGACCTTGAGTGAAATCGCTGGCGTGAAGTCGAAGTCAAACCACTGCGCAACTTGAGGCGAGACTCCGCCCCCACAAGGTTTGTAGCGGGGTAGGGGTTCTTTTTCTAGCACTAGAACAGAACGGCCTTGCTTGGCTAAATGGTAAGCGGCAGTTCCTCCCGCTGGCCCCGCACCGACAATAATGCAGTCAAACATCATGCTCGCATCTCACTCTTGAATATCAGTTCACAACTCCAGCCTGGCCGATCGCTATGGCATCCAGAGCTGACAGACAGGGGTAACTCAGTGAATGTTTCCGTATCGATCTCAAATCTAAAGCAGCATACGAATAACCCTGCTGTTTCTCAGGGAAAAAACAACAGGGATTTCACACGTGTGCTTGGCAATTTAAGTTTCAAAGTAGAGGAATTGGTTCAGTTCCAACAGCAATCAATCCGTGAAATCACTACAGTTATATAGTTCATTGAATGCACTGAGTACAAAGCCCTGATGTGGCCCCTAGGATAGTTCATGAAGGCTTGATAAAGTTCTGAGCCACAAGACACTCTGAAATGAGGCTAAGCCAATGAACTGGGAAGTATGTGTGCAGTACGCCAACGGCAGTAAGCGAGTTTTGCGTTCTTACAAGAATCGCGAGACTGCCTTGAAGTGCATCGACACAATCTACTCCATTCAGGGGTACCCCATGCACTTAGCCTACGTGGTTCGTCAGACACCCATGCCAGCACTTCAATATGCCTAAACCCGAAAGACGAACTTCAATGTTGCTCGCTTGAGTGCTTAGCTCTAGAACAATCTAGCTCTATAGGATTTAGCTCCAAACCTGGGGTTGAGCAGAACAATCTAGACGGTGGTGATATCTTTCTCCTTTTCTGCCAAAACTTCTTCAATTCTGGCAATGTACTTGTCCGTCAGCTTTTGAATTTTATCCTGCAAGTCTCGCGCTTCATCCTCGGACACCTCGCCCGCTTTTTCTTGTTTGCGGACGCTATCGACCGCATCGCGACGCACATTGCGAACTGACACTTTGCCTTCTTCGGCAAACTTGGCCGCTAGCTTCACGAGTTCTTTACGGCGATCGCTGGTGAGCGGTGGAATATTTAGGCGAATGGTGGACCCGTCGTTGCTAGGAGTTAAGCCAATGTCGGATAGGGAAATGGCTTTTTCAATCAAGTTTAGGCTACCGCGATCGAAGGGTTGAACCGTAATCGTGCTGCCATCTGGCGTATTGATAGTTGCCAGAGACTTAAGAGAAGTTGGGGCTCCGTAATACTCCACCATGACTCGATCGAGCAGAGATGTGTTGGCTCGTCCAGTCCGAATTGTATTGAAAGACCGTTGAGTTGATTCAACGGCTTTTTGCATCGAATTTTCAGCGTCAGCTAATTTCACAAGAACCTCCCACGATCGTTCCAATTGTTTCTCCCGTCACGGCCCGCAGGATGTTACCGCGTACCGAGAGGTCAAACACAATGATAGGAATGTTGTTATCTTTGCACAGTGCGATCGCAGTACTATCCATCACGCGCAAATCTTGCTGCAAAACATGGGCGTAGGTGAGGCTTTGATACCTACGCGCGTTGGGGTTTTGGTGCGGATCGGAGTCGTAAACACCATCTACCTTGGTAGCCTTGAACAAAACATCGGCGCTAATTTCCGCTGCTCGCAACGCTGCTGTGGTGTCGGTCGTGAAGAAGGGATTGCCGGAGCCTGCCCCAAAGATCACAACTCGCCCTTTTTCGAGATGACGAATGGCTCGCCGCCGAATGTAAGGTTCTGCCACTTCTTGCATGGCGATCGCAGTTTGCACCCTTGTGGGCACGCCCATCTGTTCAAGAGAGTCTTGCAAGGTCATGGCATTCATGACTGTGGCAATCATGCCAATGTAATCGGCGGTTGCGCGGTCCATTCCAGCCGCAGCTCCCTTAACGCCGCGAAAGATGTTGCCGCCACCCACGACAATGGCAACTTGGACTCCAGTTGCTACAACATCTGACACTTCCTGGGCAATAGCTTGAACCACGGCTGGGTCAATGCCATAAGCTAGATCGCCCATTAAGGCTTCACCGCTTAGTTTGAACAAAACCCGCTGATAAACAATCCCCATGTAGCGACTACTTTTTAACTCAAATTGCCTCCAACTAAAGATAACACTAAGCTGTCGGAGGTCAGCTTTTAGGAGCCGCAAGCATTGCTAAATACGCCATTTAACAGAACAACCTACGGGTTCAGTTTCTGCTACAGGTATTGCATTGCCCTCTAGGACACGAGCGATCGCGATTTGAAAGTTAGGCGATCGCACAGCACTGACGTCTTCTGGGTTGTCGTCAATGCGTCCGTGATAGCGCACAATGCCCGCTTGGTCTAGCAAGAAAACTTCTGGCGTTATTTTGACCCCAAAGCTACGCCCTACATCTTGGGTCACGTCTCGCAAATAGGGGAAGTTCAATTGTTGCTCAACCGCAAAGTGCTTCATATTCTCGAAGCTATCATCCGGGTATTGCGTGGCATCGTTGGGATTAATCCCAATTAAGGTAAACTTTTGAGCTTGAAAGGTAGCTTGAATTTGTTTGAGGCGGTTTAGGTAGAGCCGTACGTAAGGGCAATGGTTACACATAAACACTACCCCTACTGCTTTCGACCTTTCTAGATAACGAGCAAGATGGTGCACCGCATTATCTATTCCTGGGAGTTCAAAGTCTGGAGCGTAGCTGCCTATTGTTGTACCTACTGTTTCCATGAAGCTGAATCCGCTGAATGTTCAGAAGAGTTTAACGGGCAGCAGAGGCTTCCCATCTAGCTCTCCATCATAGTCCGCTCGTTGCAGGAATGGTCTAAGGCTGAGAATAAGAGGGCGATTGCGGCAAGGTGCTACCCAACAGTTGCCTTACTTTTGCCAAAATCACGTCTAAACCCGCATCTTTTGCCGCTAGGTCATCGGCCATAAAATAAGGTCGTTGGCTGATGGATGCTAAATCATTTCTGTCAATCCAGCCGGAGACTAATAGGCAGAGAGGAGGGCGCTCTAAGGATGATTTTAAGCGATGAATAATACCATAGCCATCTAGCTTGTTTTCTGATTCAGGCAAAGGGTCAAGAACAAAATCAACAATCACCAAATCGTACTGAGCTGCCACCGCAAAAAAGTGATTAGAATCTGTAAAAACAGTTACCAAAAACTCTTTTCTCAAGAACCTTTGAACTGACAAACTCCAGTTAATGTCGTCATCTAAGACCGCAATCTTATGCATTTTAGCTGGGAGTTAATACTCCTCTTTTAAAGAGCTTGTTGCATTTCTGGAGCAATTGAATTTTGGTGCGCCCCATAGTAATAGCAACAACTTAATTTCTTTATAATTTCATCCTATCAGTTCAGTAAAAGCCGCTGAGTAAAGTTAGGATTACTTAGGAATCAATTTTTTATTTCACAATCTTTGTAACTATTTTTGAATTACTAAAACGATAGATTTAGTTGTATGAAACCTTATCAGCAAATCGCGATCGCGGAATGTGGAGAACCATTAGTACCCATTCCACTAGATATATTTGCCACCGAACATCTCCATGCTTACCAAAAGTTAGGGGCTCCTTATGGTGACAAATCGCCCTACTATTTGCGGGAACAAGTGGTGGCTCGCTTGCTCCAGGCTCAGCAGCAACTGCAAGCATGCTGTCCTAGTTGGCGGATTCAAGTTTTTGATGCTTACCGTCCGATTGCAGTGCAGCAGTATATGGTGGACTACACCTTTGCCGAACTGGTGCAAGGGCAAGGGTTACAACTTCAGGAACTCACGGACGCTCAGAAACAAAGCATTTGGGAGCAAGTGCATCAGTTTTGGGCGGTACCGAATGTGAACCCTGCCACTCCGCCTCCTCATAGTACGGGCGCTGCGGTAGACGTAACGTTGGTGGACGCATCCGGTGCTCCTGTAAATATGGGTTCACCCATTGATGAGATCTCTCCCCGCTCGTTTCCAGATTTCTTTGCCGATCAGCCAGAACCGGAAGCGCAGCAGCATCACCAAAATCGGCAACTACTCAAGCAAGTGATGACCAGTGCAAGTTTTCTGCAACACATGAATGAGTGGTGGCACTTCTCCTGGGGCGACCAACTGTGGGCTTGGTTAAGCACTGGAGCTAACCCGAAGCCTGACCCTCATGCCATGACTGCTCGTTATGGTCGCGCTGAGCTTTAGCTAGGATGGCAACATTGTCACTAGGCTTATCTTGTAGAAATGCAGGCAGCATCTAGCAAGATCAAGCGCTCTGCGCTAAAGACGGTACAACGAGGAACCGTTTGGGCGATCGCAGGTGTAATCCCTTGCTCTAATCGAGTTTGAGCTTCACGAGCTGCGGGCTGGAACTGCTGAAACCAACGGTTGCTCGCCAAGTAGTGGGGGGTAAATGCTTCTTGATCTAGCAACCAAAAGTTGATGCCGTACTGCTGGATAAACTGCTCAACAGCTTCTTGGTTGGGGCTGTACTGCGCTTGCAACAAATCTGTGACTCTTTGGCGAAACTGACTGTAATACCTTTGGTGGAACGGCAGCGCATATTCACGCCCCGCCAACACAGGCCTCTGGCCAAAATAAGGCACAAAATTAGCTTCTTCTGAGAGGGAAGCTACTAAGCTTGCTTTGGGTGTTTTTTGCAAAAACTGATAGAGAGCAGGGGCTTGTCCTTCCTTGTATTTTGTGTCAGGAAAACGCTGGTCATAACTGGGATAGAGTAACAAAGCGGCGCTCACCAGAACTATAATTCCAATCGCTAAGTACTGTTTTGGGGCTGACTGAGACTGAGTAGCCCATCGCCATAAAGCATCGAATAACGTAATCAGGACAATCCCAGTGGCGATCGCAGTAATGACGCGAAAACTATGATGGGTATAGCGGCTGGGTAGTTGCAACTTAAATAGCAGCAAGTGAGCCAGAGTAAACAGCCCTACCGAAGCGGCGAAAATCTGCACCAATAAACGGATCTGCGGTTGTACTTGTTGCAGTAGAGGCAAGCGATCGCGATATCGCCAGAGCAAGGGTAGCAGCACACCCACAGTCAGCAATGGAGGCAACCACAGGGCAGGAAAAAAGCCACTGCGCTCAGCCGTGAGCCAAAAGTCCCAAGGATCATTTACATAGAACCGACTGCGGCCTTTTTCACCAAACTCTGGCATCTGTCTTGCTGCGTCGGGCGCAATCACAGAGCCATACTCGGAGGTTTGCACGACAAAGGGCAACAGCACCACAAATGTCACGGCCAAACCCGCCACACAGAAAATATAGTCTTGGCGATCGCGGGAGAAACCCAGTCGCCCATTTTCCCAGCGAACTAAGGTAAGCACTAGGGTTCCAGCGCTGATCAGCAAAATTTGCGGGTAAAACAGTCCTTGCAACGCGATCGCTGCCAGGCAAGGCAGGAGCGATCGGCGCAGCAGATAGTACAGAAACGCCAGAAACAGCGGATACAAAAAGGCTCTGGGTGTGGCAGTCACCAAGTCATCCTTCATCCAAACCGTTTGGTTCAGCAGCAAGGTTGCCAGAAAACTAGCGGCAGGCACCGGAAACAGTTGCAAGCTGAAGCCAAAGCAATAGCCTGTCATCACCAAACCTAGGGCGATCGGCAAGAGCTTGTTGAGCAAAAAAGGATGAACCCCGATCGCCGCAAACAGTTGGTAAAACTTGGTGTAGCCCCAAGGCGCTACAGATTGGAAATAGTTGGCAATAAAATCGTTGGGCAGTAATTCTGGATCGAGGAATCGCTGCATCCAAAACACATGCTGCCGCGCGTCATCTTGGACCACATATTCACCGCTAAAGGCTTGCTGTAGTGCCATGCAGCCATAGATCGCGGCAAAAGTTAGGCTCAAACTGAACCAAAAAGCTAACTGGGCTTTGGAAGGTTTCGCCGTCGTTAGCCCGTGATGCAAAGGCGTAATCAGCATAGGGGTAGAGATGCAGTGTGCTGAGAAAGCGCAGGCAATTAAAATTACTGTAAACTTCTGGCAAGGATTTAATATTCTTGCAATCCTACTACATCTGGATTAAGGGAGTTGGCATGGCATCCAGGGCTGCATCCGCCACTTCCCTCAGGGGCGCTACCGAGGTTAAGGTCCGCAAACAGTTTCGACTAGGTGGGAAACGGTATCCTATCTGGCTGAAGCTTTTGCTACTCACATCGCTCCTGTTGGGTCTCTGCTTTCGCTTCGTTAACTTAGACCGCAAACTCTACTGGCATGATGAAGCGCTGACTTCGCTGCGAGTGTTTGGCTACACCCAAACAGAATTAGTACAGCAAGCCTTTAATGGCCAGGTCGTTGAGGTAGCAGCGCTGCAAAAATATCAACACCCCAGCCCGGATAAAGGTTGGGGCGACACGCTCACGGCACTAGCTGGCAATGCGGAGCACCCACCGCTTTATTACTTGTTGGCCCGCCTCTGGAGTGACGGGTTTGGCAGCTCGGTTGCAGCGATGCGGAGTTTACCCGTTGTGATCAGCCTGTTCGCCTTTCCCTGCATCTATTGGCTTTGCTTAGAACTCTTCGAGTCTTCCTTAACCGCCGCGATCGCCTGCGCTCTGATTGCGATCGCCCCTTTTCATGTGATTTATGCCCAAGAAGCGAGAGAGTACAGCCTTTGGGCAGTCACGGTTTTATTTTCTAGCGCTAGTTTCTTGCGGGCATTACGACTTCAAACCAAGCAGGCATGGGGATTGTATGCGATCGCAGTTAGTGTGAGTCTGTACACCCATGCCTTAGCAGGTTTAGTTCCCATCGCTCATGGAGTTTACCTGCTAGCGACTCAACGCGATCGCCTATTCAAAACTTTCAAATCTTTTGCTTTAGCCGCGATCGCAGGACTCGCAACCTTTCTGCCTTGGATCGTTCTAGTGGTTCGTAACTGGGCACAAGTCCATGCTGCCACTGAGGGAGTTAGACGTGCTCAAACTTTGCATACCATCATTGGTAAATGGTTCATCAACCTGAATCGAGTTTTTGTCGATACTGAACTTGGTTCTGCGAATATTATTTTTGTTCTGTTAGCAGCGGTTGTCTTCTATTGGCTTTGTCGCCATACCACTCAGCGCATCTGGCTATTTATTGTCAGCTTAATTGTGGTTACGGCATTTCCCTTAGTCATTGCTGATTTAATTCTACAAAGCCGCTATTCCACTAATCTTCGCTACCTAACTCCCTGTTATATCGCGATCGAATTAGCGGTTTCTTACTATCTCGCCACTCATTTGCGATCGCGTCAACTGCGCCAACACAAAGTTGCGAGAACGGCATTAGTGACTTTAGTTGCTGCTGGAAGTTTAAGCTGTTTAATTAGTTCTCAATCTGAGGTTTGGTGGCATAAGAGTATTCAAAAAACTGGGTTTTATCCTGAGTTTTCTCGCATTGTGGATCGCACTACTAATCCTTTAATTATTAGTGATAGCAGCAATGCGATCGACGTTCTATCATTAAGCCATTCTCTAGATCCTAAAGTTCATCTACAGTTATTACCCGCAACAGTAGTTCCGCAAGTTCCTGGCCAGTTTAGTGATGTGTTTTTATTCAGCGCCTCTATTCCACTACGAGAGAATTTAGAAAAGACGCAAAACTTTCAAGCTCAACCGCTCAGTAAAACTCGTAATGTCTTTCATCTAACGAAACTTCCTGCCTTGCTGAGGAAATAACACTCATTGTATTGCTCCACCATCCAGGCCTGAATCATGCCAGAACGTTTATCCCTAGGCAAAGAAATCTCTACGGCCACATCCAATCCACAAAACCTTTATCCTGCCTTTTCGCTGATTCTTCCGGTCTACAACGAGGAACAGCACGTCGCCATCACACTAGAACACTTACATCAACAGTTTCAAGCAGCTGGTTGTCATTACGAAATTATTGTAGTCAACGACGGTTCCACCGATCGAACCAGTCAGATTCTGCAAGAGCTATCCGGGATTCGCTTGATTCAGCACAGTCAAAATCGAGGTTATGGTGCGGCTCTAAAAACGGGAATTCGCCATGCTAAATATTCCCTAATTGTAATTACGGATGCTGATGGCACGTATCCGAATGAGCGAATTCCAGAGTTAGTGGGTCTGGCTCAGCAAGCAGATATGGTAGTGGGTGCGAGAATTGGTGAAAACGTCAAATATTCTAAGCTTCGCAAAATTCCCAAGTGGTTTCTGTTGCACTTCGCCCAATGGATTACTAACTGCCGCATCCCTGATATTAACAGTGGCATGCGAGTGTTTCATAAAGATATTGCGGAACGTTTTCTTAATATCTTGCCTAATACTTTTAGTTTTACAACTACCATTACGCTTGCCATGCTGACAAACAACTATGTAGTTCAGTATGTACCAATTGATTATTATCATCGAGTTGGCAAAAGTAAAATTAAACCGATTCGAGATACTTTAAGATTTCTCCAGTTAATCTTGAGAACTGGGGTCTACTTCGCTCCTCTAAGAATTTTTCTTCCTGTTGCAAGCATCTTCTTTCTAGGATTCTTAGTTACCTTAATTCAAGACATATTTGTGCGAGAAGATCTCACCGAGCGAACCATGATCTTGTTTATTGCAGCAACCCAAATTGGCATGTTTGCCCTGTTAGCAGACATGATTGATAAGCGCAGCCAACGTTAAGTGCTGCCTTCAACTCACTTACCTGCTATCTAAAAATTCATCTGGATAGCTTCAGAAATTCAACATCAGTACTCTGTAGTTAATGCAGTTCTAGGTCTTAACTAACAGTTTCTGACGCTTGTCCCGATCGCTATGCTCTCTGCCAAACTCTTTGCTGCGCTGTTATTTGCTTTAGTCTTGCCTGCTGGGATGATTTTGCCGATTCCTGAGGCGATCGCTCAACCTACCGCCACACAAAAACCTGCAACCCCAAATTCGGCTCAGAAAATCGAAGCGGATCAACTGCAAAAGCAAGGCTTTGCTCAACTGGAAGCCAGAGAGTTTGCCGCTGCCGAAACATCTTGGCAACAAGCACTTCAGATTTATCGGAGTTTGGGCGATCGCGAAGGTGAGTTTCTAATTCTCTACTGCCTGGGCTTGCTGCACTATAGCCAGCAAGAGATTTCCCCTGCTGCCAGCTACTACGAACAAGGGCTGAAACTAGCACGACAGTGGGGCGATGCCGAGAAAGAATGGCAAATGCTGAGTACTCTCGGCACCATTTATGCGTCCGTTGGCGAGAACAAGCAAGCGCTGAGCTACCAGGAACCTGCTCTGGCCTTAGCCCAAAAGCTCAAGGATCTGCCCAAGCAAGCGCAAGCGTTGGAAAGCTTGATCAAAACCTCGCAAGAGTTGGGGGATTTCGTCCAGGTCAAGGCTTATCAGCAACAGCAAGCGGCGATCGCGACCCAACTGCCCCAACCGTCTAGCAATACCCTAGGCCCCACGATGCAAGCGCTGAAGGAAGGGCAAGCCCTCTTGAGTCAAGGCTCTAGAGCTTCGGTGCAGCAAGCGATCGCGAGGTTTGAGCAGGCTAGAGCCAGTGCCAAAAAGAACGGCGAGCGGCAGCAGGAAATCTTGGCTTTGCTGGCCTTGGGAGCTGCACACGACAGCTTAGGCCAAAGACAACCAGCGCTAGAGGCTTACAAACAAGCATTGCCATTGGCGCAACAGTTAGGCGATCGCTACAGCCAAGCGGCAATTTTTGTGGGTATGGGTCAGGTCTACAATTCCACAGGCCAACTTGAACCTGCCTTAGCTGCCTTCAACCAAGCACTCCCCATCTTGAAGGAGATCAAAAACCGCGCTGGTGAAGGGACGGTGCTCAACAACATGGGCAATATCTCCAGCAAGCTCGGCGACTATGTCCAAGCGCTGAACTATCACCGACAATCGTTGGCAATCTCAGAGTCCACTGGGGATCATACCCGCCAAAATCGCACGCTCAACAATATGGGCTTGGTGTATAGCAAACAGGGCCAGTATCAATCTGCCTTTGATGCCTTTAATCAAGCCCTCGCCAGGCTGAAAGCTGATAGCGATCGCTTTGACCGCGCCACCACCTTGGCCAATCTGGGGACTGTCTATTCTTATGTAGGTCAATTAGACCAAGCCTTAGAAAGCTTTCAGCAAGCGCTAGCAGTTCTCAAAGAAGCGGATGACCCTGGACGCGAGGCTTATGCTTTAGCCAACATTGGCAGCGTCTATTACGACCGTCGCGATTATGAGCCAGCCCTAGATTATTACCAGCGATCGCTGAAGCTACTCCGCCAAGTCCAAGATGCCGAAGGAGAATCCACGGTTCTCAACAACATTGGGTTGATCTACGACGACCTGAAACAACCCCAACTCGCCTTAACTTATTACAACCAAGCGCTAGCGATCGCCCAAAAGACTAAAGACCCCGTTGGGGAGGCGACCACGCTGATCAATCTAGGACGGACTCATTACACGCGACAGGATTACGCCAAAGCCGCTAGCTACCAAGCTAAAGCCGCCACTCTAGCGCAGAAAATTGGCAATCAACGCGTTGCAGGCTATGCCCTCGGCAACCTCGGTCGCGCTCAATTGGCTGCCAAGCAATTAACAGCCGCAGAAACCAGCCTGCTTGCTAGTGCTCAAGCATGGGAATCTTTGCGCGCCAGCCTAGGAGATGACGACCGCAATAAAATTTCCCTTTTTGAAGAGCAAACCAGCACCTACCGCCTCTTACAAAAGGCTTTAGCTGCACAGAACAAACCAGAGGCAGCTCTGGAAGCGGCTGAGCGCGGTCGGGCCAGAGCATTTGTGGAACTTTTAGCCGAACGCTTACCTGCTCAAGCGGACGCCGTCGCCAAAATCCAGCCGCCTAATTTGGCTCAAATCCAAGCGATCGCCAAGCAGCACAACACCACGCTGGTCGAGTACTCCGTCATCGACGACGACGAGAGGAATGTGAACGGTGAACCTCTGCGCGAGTCAGAATTATTCATTTGGGTGATTCAACCCAACGGCAAAGTGGACTTTCGTCGGGTGGACTTGAAACCGCTGTGGCAAAAAGGAGTATCTCCAACTTCAACCACCCAACCCCTCAAGGAGTTAGTCGCTCGCAGTCGCAGTTCCATCGGAGTCAGAGGGTTAGTGTTTCAGGAAGATGCCGAGGCGATCGCCCGTGCCACGGCGGATGCGAATGCTGCTGAAGCTGAAAACAAGCGCTTGCAACAACTGCATCAACTGCTGATCGAACCGATCGCCGATTTGCTGCCCAAAGACCCTGATGCTCACGTCACCTTCATTCCCCAGCAGTTTCTCTTTCTCGTCCCTTTTGTCGCTCTACAAGATGCCAACGGCAAATACCTGATCGAAAAACATACTGTTTTGATCGCTCCCTCAATTCAAGTCCTAGACCTCACCCACCAACAACGCCAACGCTTACAGGCGGCAAGGGACAAGAAAACTGATCCACTTTCATCCTTTCTCCCTTCTCCTTCATCCTTAATTGTCGGCAACCCCACCATGCCCAGCATTCGTCCAAAGTTGGGCGAACCTGCCGAGCAACTGGCTAGCCTACCAGGAGCCGAAAAGGAAGCCAAAGCAATCGCCACGCTTCTCCGCACCCAAGCCCTCATCGGGGATCAAGCCACCAAAGCCAAAATTTTGCAGCAACTTCCGCAAGCTCAGATTGTTCACTTAGCGACACATGGCTTGTTAGATGATTTCAAAGGCTTGGGTGTACCGGGAGCGATCGCGTTAGCGCCTTCTGGCCAAGATGACGGCCTCCTCACTGCCAGCGAAATTCTCAATTTGCAGCTCAATGCAGAACTGGTAGTTTTAAGTGCCTGCGACACTGGGCAGGGAAGAATTACAGGCGATGGTGTGGTGGGACTATCCCGCTCCTTAATTTCTGCTGGTGTACCGAGTGTGATCGTGTCGTTGTGGAAGGTGCCCGATGAACCCACTGCTGCCTTAATGACTGAGTTCTATCGGCAACTGCAACGCCAACCCGATAAAGCCCAAGCGCTACGGCAAGCAATGCTCGTGACCAAAGCCAGCTACCCTGACCCGCTAGATTGGGCCGCTTTTACGCTGATGGGTGAGGCTGAATAGATCATGCTGAACCCACTCATGATTCGCCTTTGTAGCATGAGTCTTAGTGCGATCGCTGCCACTTGCTGCTTTGCCTATTCCACCCTAGCCGCCCAAGTTCCACCCACCCAGCCTCCACTAGAACGACCCAACTCAGCGATCGCCCGGATTCTCTCAGGTCATGCAGCCGTAGCCATTAGCGCCGATGGCAAAGTAGTAGCAGGGGTGAGCCATGACAAGCAAATCAAGTTGTGGAACTCGCAAACTCAAGCAGAAATTCGCACCTTAGCAGGGCATCCATTACCCATTCTGGCGATCGCCTTCAGTCCCAATGGTCAAATTCTCGCCAGTGCCAGCCACGACAAAACCATCAAACTTTGGAGCGTACCCACCGGGCAACTGCTACAAACATTGACGGGGCATACCGATTGGGTAGAAGCGATCGCCTTCAGTCCTAATGGTCAAGCGTTAGTGAGTGGTGGTGGCGACAAAACCATTCGAGTTTGGCGTGTGGCTGACGGAGGACAGAAGTTCAAGCTGAAGCGAACTCTGACGGGGCACCAAGACTCGATTTACGCCTTAGCGATTAGTGCTAACGGGCAAACTTTGGCGAGCAGTAGTTGGGATACGATTAAGCTGTGGCAACTGAGCAACGGTCAAGCGCTGCGTAGTTTGACAGATAACGCTTTTGGCATTAATGCCTTAGCCATTAGCGTCGATGGTCAAACACTTGTAACTGGTAATGGCGATCGCACCATCAAAGTCTGGGATTTATCAGCAGGTCAAGTAAGACAAACTTTAATGGGTCATCAATCCGCCATTAGCGCTTTGACGCTGAGCCGCAATGGTCAAACGCTGATTAGCGGCAGCAGCGATAACACGATTAAGTTGTGGCAGTTAACCACCGGACAACTCACCCAAACTCTACCTCGCCAATCCAGTAGTATCGAGGCGATTGCTCTCAGCTCCAATGGTCAAACGTTAGTCAGTGGCGGTTGGGGCGACATCATCAAACTTTGGGATCTCCAAACAGGCCGTGACGTGACTCTTAGTGCCCCCGCTTCCAAAGAACAGAGACAGGCTCTGGGCATTTCATGATTACGCCTTAGAAAGCGATTGCGTATGCGGTGAGGATTGCTGAGATCTGCTAGCGTTCACCCTAATAGGCGAAGCGGAATTTGCCCGAAACAGACCCTAATACTTTAGAAGTAGGGTTTTGATTCCCCAATTAGGCTGTCTATATTTGGGGTATCTTCCGCTTCCATCTGGGTGTAGTAGATCAGTTAAGGTTTTACCAGTTCTTCGGTTCTGCTTTGTACAGCGTTCTAGCGACTGCTCTTGAATGACTGTGTTTTGCCCACAACCTTCAGCCTGGGTTGAGCGAATGCAGTTAGATACGTGTTCAGCGATCCCATTCATCAGCCGCCCTTCCTCAGCCCATGACCTTGAAAAATCGTTTGCGATCGCCCCACCTCGGGGTGAGCTTGTTGCTAGTCGCATTAGTTTTGGCCGCAGTTTTTCCGCCCCAATCTAGCCATGCTGGTGGGATTCCAGACGGCAAAGCCTTACCAATCCTTCCTGCCCCAGATGATACAGGGACGCTCGTCACCCCGGACGGTAGCCGCTTTGATATTACAGGGGGCCAGCGATCGCAAGACGGAGCGAACCTGTTTCACAGCTTTACTCAGTTCATTCTCGAAACAGGCTACACGGCCAATTTCCTCGCTGATCCCGCCACGCAAAACATTTTGGCACGGGTGGTAGGCGGCAACTTGTCGGCGATCGATGGCTTAATTCAAGTTACAGGTGGCAGTCCCAATTTATTTCTCATCAATCCTGCGGGGATCGTCTTTGGTGCCAATGCCAGTCTCAACATTCCTGGCTCTTTCACCGCTACCACTGCCAACGGAATTGGCTTTGGTAAAGAGTGGCTGAACGCTTCTGGCCCTAACAGCTATGAAGGCTTAGTCGGCACACCAGATTTATTCGCCTTCAGCATGAGCCAACCCGCCGGGATCATCAATACCGGGAATCTAGAAGTTGCCGCTGGACAGAATTTAACGTTGCTCGGTGGCACTGTGATTAGCACAGGTCAACTCACCGCTCCCGAAGGACACATCACCGTCGCGGCGGTTCCAGGTAACAGTTTGGTACGGCTGAGCCAAGCCGAAAGTTTGCTGACTCTAGATATTCAGGCGATCGCTCCTGACACCTATCAACCCAACCCCTGGGACTTCCCGATTGTGGATCTCCCCGATCTCCTTACAGGCGGTCTCGGCAAAAATGCTACGAATATCACCACCAACCGAGACGGGCAGCTAGTTTTATCTGGCTCTGGCCTCACCGTTTTGCCAGGAGATGTAGTGGTGCAAAATGCTACGGCTCGGAGTGCCACGCTTGTGGCTGCTGGCAAAGTCACGCTGGGCAATACACCTCTCCCGCTACCTGACAAAGGTGTGCACGACAGTATCGGCAATCCTTTAAGCATTCAGCCTGATGGCAATACCTATCTCGTTACTAGCCCCACTGGCAGCACCTTCTACATTAGAGGCAACATCGAAGTTCTCATTGACCCTGGTGATAGAGTCAGCAACCCTGGAACTGGTGGCAAAATTTCTCCTAACCCTCTTCCAGATATAGACATTCCCTTTCCGATTGATAAAGAGATGGGCATTACATTCCCCCCATCCATCCCAGAAGTTGACCTGCCACCCATTCCAGAAGACCCAGGAGCTAGCCTACCAGCTATTCCAGAAGTTCCAGGGGACCTTCCACTTATCCCCTCCGAGAAACCCACTCAACAAGCTGGGCCAGTACCCCCTGATATTCCGATTAATCCTGAACCAGGCTCACCTGAAGGTATAGGTACACCAGCATTAGGGGTTTCTCCCGATCCTTTACCTGAACCATCAAGTGGAATTCCGCCCTCGCCTCAGCCTGAAACAGGCATTGGAGCCACTACAGGGGTACCGCCTTCACCTCCACCGGAAGTTCCCAGTGCAACGCCTGGAGCTACACCGCAGCCCAAATCGGGCACGATTCGACAGCAAGACATTGCCCTAGCTAGCGATCGCCCCCGCTCCAATCCCCCTCTGGGAACTGCTGTTGGAGGGCAACAAATTGCGATCGCAACTATTACCCAAGACTGCTTGCGAGTTGGGCAAATTGTAGAAAATCAGGGCACGACTTACCGAGTCATCACCGATCAGGGGCGGGTGATCCAGTGCTACCAGCAGCAACTTGCTCTAGCGCAACAGCAAAACCAACCTCAGCAACAACGACAAACCCTGCATAACTTAGGCAGCATCTATTTTATCGTAGGCAACTACGCCCAGTCGATTCAGCGCTATCAGCAGAGTTTGGCGATCGCTCAGCAACTACAGAACCGAGCAGGTGAAGCAGAAGCATTGAGCGGGTTGGGTGCCGCTTACAGTGCTGTGGGTAACTACACGAAGGCGATTCAGTACTACGAGAAAAGTTTAGCGATCAGCCGCACGCTGGATGCTCCAGAACTGCAAGGCATGACCCTGCGGAACTTGGGGATCGCTTATCTCGCCCAAGACAACCTTGCCAAGGCACTGGAATATCCACAGGAAAGTTTAGCGATCGCTCAAAAAGCTCAGGACCGCCGAGGCATTGGTCAATCGTTAGGCAATTTGGGACTGGTTTACTTTACCAAAGGGGATCACGCCAAAGCGATTGAGCATCTGGAGCAACAATTGGCGATCGCGCGTGAGCTGAAAGATCGCCTAGCCGAAGGGCGAGCCTTGGGCAACTTGGGGCTGGCTTACTATGGCCTGGAAAACTACCAACAAGCGGCTGACTATCAACAGCAAAGTTTAGCGATCGCGCAGCAGTTGCAAGACCGTCCTGGAGAAGGCCATGCCTTGAACAATCTAGGTGATGCTTGGTTACGCCTGGGTAAATTGGCTGAAGCAGAGCAAGCGCTTTTTGCAGGGATCAAGGTTTGGGAGTCGCTACGGGCACAACTCGATCAAAACGATGATGCGACGAAGATCTCCATCTTTGAGACTCAAGCAACGACTTACAGCACGCTCCAAGAAGTCTTGATTGCCCAGAATAAGGCGCAGGCAGCATTAGAAGTGGCAGAACGCGGTCGAGCCCGTGCTTTTGTGGAATTGTTGGCAAAGCAGTTGCCCACTCAGGGCAGCAAAAGTTTGGCAGGCGCTGCTAATCTAGAACCTCCCAGCATTGCCCAGATTCAACAAATTGCCCGCGCCCAAAATGCCACCTTGGTTGAATATTCGATTATTCAAGAAGCTTTTCAGGTCGAGGGGCAGCGGCAAATTCAGGACAAAGCTCTCTACATCTGGGTGGTACAGCCCAACGGCGAAGTAACGTTCCGCCAAGTAGACCTCAAACCCCTGTGGCAGCAGCAAAAAACCTCTTTAGATGATTTGGTTGCTAGTACCAGAGCCTCCATCGGGATTGAAGGGCGAGGGCTGGCATTTAACCAAACCACTGAGGCTGTCACCAGTGCCTTGGAGCGACTCCAACGTTACCAAACGCAACAGTCACAACTGAAGCAACTGCATCAACTGTTGATTCAGCCGATCGCGGATCTGTTGCCGAGCGACCCAACTGCTCGTGTGGTCTTCATTCCTCAAGGTTCTCTCTTTTTGGCTCCTTTCCCCGCTTTGCAAGATGCCGCCGGAAAGTATCTGATCGAAAAACATACGATGCTGACGGCCCCAGCAATCGAGGTTTTGGCACTCACCTACCAACAACGGCAACGCCAAGGGATAGCGCAGCCGTCTCAGCCTACCCAGGTTGCCGCCACAACACTACCGCGATCGCCTCAGCAGTCTTTAATTGTGGGCAACCCCACGATGCCCAACTTGCCGAGTGAAAACGGTGAGCGATCGCAACCCCTTTATAGCTTGCCTGGATCTGAGCGGGAAGCCAAGATGATTGCTTCGCTCCTCAACACAGAGGCAATTACGGGCAGTGCGGCAACGAAAGCAACGGTGATGGCAAAGATGGGAGATGCTCAGATTATTCACCTAGCAACTCATGGTTTGTTGGATGATTTCCGAGGGCTAGGCATTCCAGGTGCGATCGCCTTAGCACCGTCAGGTCAGGATGATGGCTTGCTGACGGCAAATGACATTCTCGGCTTGAAGCTGAATGCGGAGTTGGTGGTGCTGAGTGCTTGTGGCACAGGACGCGGCAAGATTACGGGCGATGGGGTAGTAGGGCTATCGCGATCGCTGATTTCAGCGGGGGCTCCCAGTGTGGTGGTGTCGCTGTGGCAGGTGCCCGATCATCCAACGGCGGCTCTGATGACGGAGTTTTACCAAAATCTGCAACGTCAACCGGATAAGGCACAAGCGCTACGGCAGGCGATGCTGGCGATGCTGAAGCAGCACCCAGATCCTAGAGATTGGGCGGCGTTTACTTTGATTGGTGAGGCGGAGTGACAAATTTGTTACTTATGGGTTGAAGTTCTACGGAGTAGGGCAGGATTGAGATGAAGTTTTTTGGGGTGTTCTTCGTTATTTCTAGCTTGGTTTAGGCTTTGAGAACCGAGCCATTGGGGGCGTTTGCCCCCAAACCCCCGCTGAGGGACGGTTGCGTCCCCCAGACCTCCTCCAAAAATGCTTGTTTCTCCCAGTTTTCATCTTGCTTTCCTTCCATCTTGCTCCTCTTGCTCAGTATTGGAAGAGAGGCTGGGGGAGAGGGCTGACCCTACTCACTATCTGAAATTCTCACCATGTCCTATCACCGCCGATCGCTTAGCCTCGTTATTGCTGCTTTATTACTGGCAGGTGGCACGCCGTTAGGCCGTTTCAATCCTTTGGGGGCTCCGGTGGTGTTGGCGCAGTCAGAAACAAGTCAGGCGCAGATTACTGAGGCGGTTTATCTGAATCAGCAGGGGTATGACCAGTTTCGTCAGGGTCAGCCGCAGGAGGCGTTGGTGACGTTGCAAAAGGCGATCACGATTTTTAAGGCGACGGGGGCTAAGGCGGGGGAGGCGCAGAGCCTGAATCACATTGCCAATGTCTACCACTACAGTTTGGGGCAGTACCCGAAGGCGTTGGAGTTCTATCAGCAGGCGCTGAAGTTGCGGCAGCAGATTGGCGATCGCGAGGGGGAATGGGCGACGCTGGATGACATGGGGATGGCTTACGGGGAGCAAGGGCAGTACACCAAGGCACTGGAGTTCTACCAGAAGGCATTAGGGATCATTCGGCAGTTGGGCGATCGCAACAGTGAGAAGCTGCGGCTGAATGAGATTGCTAGTGTTTATTTCCGGTTGGGGCAATATCCGCAAGCGCTGGAAGCCTATCAGCAGGTGCTGAAACTGCAACGGGAGGGGCGCGATCACGAGGGGGAAGGCACAACGCTGGGTAATGTGGGTGTGGTCTATGTGAATCTGGGGCAGTACGCCAAGGCACTAGAAGCTTACCGCCAGGCTTTGACGATTTTTGATTCGCTGCCTGCTTACCAAGGGGCGAAGGCGACGATTCTGAATAATATGGGCGGGCTGTTTTTCAGCATTGGGCAGTACAAGGAAGCGCTGGATTCGACTCAGCAAGCTCTGGCGATTTTCAATAAGTTTAGCGATCGCCCGGATGCAGCCACCGCGTTTACTGAGTTGGGACTGCTATACGAGATCGTGGGGCAATATTCCCAGCCGTTGGAGTTTCAGCAGTCGGGCTTGGCGATGCGGCGGGATATTGGCAATGCTCTCAACCAGGAAGCGATTACCAAGGTGGGCCAAGCTGCGACGCTGAACAATATTGGGCGAGTCTATGTCAGTGTGGGCAAATACGACCAAGCGCTGAAGCTGCATCAACAAGCGCTGGCAATTTATCAAGAACTTGGCGATCGCGCTGGAGAAGCCACGACACAGAATAACTTGGGCCAGGTTTACGACAACCAGAAGCAAACAGATCAAGCGCTGAAGCTTTACCAGCAGGCGTTGCAGCTCTACAAACAGGTAGGCGATCGCACCGGGGAAGGGGTGGCGCTGAGCAACTTGGGCCACGCCTATGAGCAGCAGGGACAGAATGCTCAAGCTTTGAAGTTCTATCAGCAAGCGCTAGCAGTGCATCGGGAGGTGGGCGATCGCGTCAATGAGGGCGTGACGCTGAGCAGTATTGGGCGGATTTTGCATCGTTCCGGGCAACAATCGGAGGCGGAGAAAACGCTGCGACAGGCGATCGCGATTTTGGAATCTTTGCGTCCGGGGCTAACGGATGCGGAGAAGGTCTCGATCTTTGAAACGCAACAGAAAACCTATGGTACATTGCAGCAAACGCTGATCGCCCAGAAGCAAACCAACCCCGCTTTAGAAATTGCTGAACGCAGTCGTGCCCGTGCCTTTGTGGAGTTGCTCGCTCAACGCCTCAGCACCAACTCAACGACAACTCCTGCTCTCAATCCTCCAACTCTGGCGCAGATCAAGCAGATTGCCAAAACTCAAAATTCAACGCTGGTGGAATATGCGATCGTGCAGGATATCGCTCCTTCGCAAGCTCCACAGCTATTCATTTGGGTGATTCAGCCCACGGGAAACATTAGTTTTCGCCAAGTCGAGTTAAAAGGTTTGCCTCAGCCAGGAATTAATGCAGCGGATACTGCTTCCCCCTTGGAAAGTCTAGTCACGCAGGCAAGAGGGGCGATCGGCATCAAGGGTCGAGGATTGGCGTTCCAAGAAGACACGACGACGGTGGCGAGAGCGATCGCCAAGGTGAACAACCAAACCAATCAACCACTGCAACAACTCCACCAATTACTGATTCAGCCGATCACAGATCTCCTGCCTACTGACCCTAACGCCCACGTTACCTTTCTGCCCCAAGAAGCCCTGTTTTTGGTCCCTTTTCCTGCCTTGCAAGCCAGTAACGGTCGCTACTTGATCGAGCAACACACTGTTCTCACCGCACCTTCCATCCAAGTCCTAGACCTGACGCATCAGCAACAGCAACGCCTACAGCAAGCAAACCGCCAGAGAGGAAATCCTACCCTAATTGTTGGTAATCCAACAATGCCTAAGGTCAGCCTACCTCTCGGTGCCACCCCTCAACCGCTCCCCAGCCTCCCTGGGGCGGAGCAAGAAGCCAAGGCGATCGCGGCCCTACTCGAAACTCAAGCGCTAACTGGCAGCCAAGCAACGAAAGCTGCCGTTTTGCAGCAGATGTCTCAAACACGACTGGTTCATTTAGCTACCCACGGGCTATTGGATGACTTCAAAGGTTTGGGGGTCCCGGGTGCGATCGCCTTAGCTCCTTCTGGTCGAGATAACGGCCTCCTGACAGCTAGCGAAATTCTTGACCTGAAGCTCAACACTGATTTAGTGGTTCTCAGTGCTTGCGATACTGGGCGTGGTCGCATTACTGGAGATGGTGTGGTAGGTCTCTCGCGCTCCTTTATTGCCGCTGGTGCCCCCAGCGTCATGGTCTCCCTCTGGCAAGTACCTGATGCGCCTACAGCAACTCTGATGACGCAGTTCTACCAGACACTGCAACAGCAACCAGATAAAGCCCAAGCTCTTCGCCAAGCCATGTTAGCCACGATGAAACAACATCCTGACCCGAAAGATTGGGCAGCCTTTACCTTAATTGGTGAAGCTCAATAGCTCCAATCGTTAACTAGAAGTGTCGATCACGGCGAGTAGGGTTTCGGCTTGAGCGCAAATTTGAGTGTGGCAAGTACCATTGCTGGCGAGGATACCACCCCACTGGCTGACATCTACCTGGTTATACTGCAACAAACTGCCATCAAAGCGAGTGACTTTGCCGCCTGCCTCGGTCAAAATCAATTCTGGAGCCGCTAGATCCCAATCCTTGGGCGCTGATTTACCTGATAGAGAAATATATAAATCTGCTTGCTGCTCCACGATCGCCGCAATTTTGCAGCCAACACTACCGATCGCCCGTTGGTTTTGGCAAGGCAGTTGGCGTAAAAGCTGGACCAACCTTTCCCCACGATGGCTGCCGCTGACAACGACTGACAGATCTTCGATGCGATCGCGCTCAGCCACTCGTAGCTGCGTCACCACACCATCACGAGTTTCTACAAACGTGCCACCACCCAAAGTTGCGTAGTAAAGTTTGCCAAGTTCTGGACAAACTACCACTGCCAATACTGGCCGTCCTGCATGAGCTAAAGCAATGTGAACCGCGTATTCTTCGGTGCGCTTGATAAAGTCTTTCGTACCATCCAGGGGGTCCACAATCCAGACCCAAGTATGCTGCAACCGCTCAGCGGGATTCTGCGCTTTGAAGGTTTCCTCGGTCAGGTAGCCGAACTCGACCGTGCCAAACGCAGCGTGCAGATTATTCAGAATGTAGTGGTTGGTGGCGACATCCGCAGCGGTGACAGGTCCATCCCCCTGGTCTTGAATATTTAAGTCTAGAGCTGACTCCCCCGCAACTGGATGGGGGTGGTAATAGGATTGCAGGATTTCAGCCGCACCCCAGCCAATAGAGCGGGCAATCGCTAAGACAGATTCGACCGGAAAGCCAGCAATGGATTGCAAGTTTGCCACTTAGGATTCCTTCGCCACGTCGATTGCTGCACCTTGAGCCGAAGCGATCCAATAACGACGACAGCTCCACATCAGGGCAGCTCCGACGGCAATGTAAATCAGACCCCGAATTTCAAAACTCACTCCCGCCAGACGTAAGCCTACCCCAATTCCCATCATGGCGAGAATCAGCGCGATCGTTTTGGCTCCAAACATCTGGAAGATGCTTTTAAAGGGGTTTGGCTCCTGTAAACTATCCACGCGATCGATTACCCGATTCGCAGTCCGATCCAGAACCACTTTTCCTTTCAACAAACCGATACTCAAGGCAACCGCTCCCCAGCCTAGATGCTTGGTATCCAGAAAGCCCAGATAGGGCAGGTGAAACCAGAACACCAACCCCATCGTAAACAGACCAATCCCTACCAAAGTCCAGATGCTCGCTGCAATCCAGAGGTGTTGCCTGCGAGTAAGGCCGCCAGTCGTTTCAGTGCTTTCCATAACCTAGATGGGAGTCGCGCAATATCAGCCCTCATTATAGGACGGAGACAGAGTCGCAACGGATCTCTGGTAATGCCTCGTAGCAATTGCGGCAGTTGCCCCAAATAGCACAGCGCCAGAGCTTAGGAATCAGCCTCCTGTCAACTCTGGCGCTGGTGTCTGTGATTGAGCGTTTCAGGGGCTAGGTAAAGCTACTGGCTAGAGTCACTGCTCGAACTGTAGCTGCACCAAGAACTTAACCCGCTCAAAGGTCGAATTTAGCAGCCGCCGATGGCGCTACCGCTGTTGTACTGGCTGCTGGAGCTAGAACTGCTGGGGCCAACTCGATAGATAGAGTTGCTCTGGTTGTCGAGGCTCTGGCTAACTTCTGCGGTCATCTCGTCAGCAGGACGGTTGCGATCGGAACTCATGGAACCGGGCAAAGGACGCATGGTATTGCTGCCACTGTATTGGTTCTCACCCGATTGGTTCATCGCCATGCTGTTATTCATCGGCATGTTGTTGTTATTCAAGCTGTTTGCTGTATAACCACCCGCAGGGCCTGCTGTGGCACCTGCACTAGGGGTAAAGCGGTTAGCTTGATAGTTAGATTGGTAAGACGAGTTGAAGGACTGAGTTGTATTACGCATGTCAGCGCTAGCAACACGCTCGCCATCTAATTCCCGCAAACGCTCCATTGTGTATCCACCTGCGGGGCCATAGGTTGGAGCCACCTCAGCACTTCTATAAGACATGCCTGCAGCAGAGGAATTACCACTCATGTTTGACTGATTTGCTTGCAGATTCTGCGAACCCAGGTAGCTAGAGTTAGCTCGCTCAGACCCACTGTAAGGTGAGCTCATGTTGATGTTGGACTGATCCATCGATTGAGTGCCACTTGCTTGCATTTGCTCCATCGTGGCTCCACCCGTGGGGCTATCGCTAGGAGTAACTTGGCCCGTGCTGGGTACACACTGAGTGGGGCTATTGGAGTTAGCAGGGCTAGATTCCATTTGGGCTACTGCGGGCAATCCCAACAAAGCACTGACGCCAGCCACACCAGCTAGACTAACTACTTTCTTAAATGAGAAAAAATTCTGAGCGCTCATAAATACCTCGGGTTCCCGTAAAGAGATTAGTGATTTCAAAAACTTGGGCTAAAAATGTCAGCTCCTATACAAATTTGAGTGTAGAAGTCTGAGTGGTTTTAATTCTCTGCCACGAGTGGGATCTAACCCGAGCTAAGAGTAAGAGATAGATGGTGAGAAGCCACCAAAGAGCTGCTGAGCGATCGCCCCTAGGCGAGACACACCACAAAACCAACCTACCCAAAGGTAGAACTCCCAGGTAGAACTTCTAGACTAGAAATCCTCACCCTCGCCAGAAGTGCCTTTTCTGAAGGAGCCTGCTACCTTGGAAGGCGGATGGGTCGTCGCTGTAAACAGCACAGGAGAATGATCATGCTGGAGTTGTACCAATTTGAGATGTCGCATTATTGCGAGAAGGTGCGGCTAATCCTGGATTACAAGGGATTGGCCTATCGCAAGATTGAAGTCACCCCTGGCATTGGGCAGTTAGACCTCTACCGAATGTCCGGGCAACGCCAAGTCCCGGTTCTAAAAGATGGCAACGAAGTGATTGCAGATTCAACGGCGATCGCTAAATATCTCGATCGTCAATATCCCGATCGCCCCGTTATCCCCACAGACCCCAAACAAAAAGGGCTGTGCCTCATGCTCGAAGATTGGGCCGATGAGGTCCTAGGTCTGAACGCCCGCAAAGCCATGCTCGCCGCCTTCAGCCAAAGTCCCGACTTCCGCACCGCCGCTCTACCCCCTTCTACGCCTGCCTTATTGAAAAACTTGATCGGCTCAGTTCCTAGCGAAGTGTTAGACGTGCTGAGCTTTGGGGTTGGCATGGGACCCGATGCTTTGCATAGCGCCAAAGCCTCACTCAGGCAAAACCTAGAAGCCCTGACCTTTATCCTGCTCGATCACCCGTATCTAATTTCCGACCAGCCTACCCTAGCGGATTTTGCTGTAGCAGGGCTGAGCATGTACATCAAATTCCCCTCTGGCCCTTACCTCGACATCCCTGAAGGACTCAAAGGTAAAGGAGTCCCTGGAGTTGCAGATATCGGCACCTTCGAGCCTTTCTTCAACTGGCGCGATCGCCTTTACACTGAATACCGCAAATCCTTCACCCCCGCTACCACTTCCTCCAGTAGCACCAGACCCACCTCAATTGACATCGAGTAGCCCCCACCCTTTTACACGTAGAGAAAAACTCAGCACCCTAAACCCCTTCTGGAGGAGGTCTGGAGGACGCAGCCTTCCTTCAGCGGGGGTTTGGGGGCAAGTGTTCCCAAGCTCTTAATTCCACCAGTAGACAAACTCCGCCCAAACTTAAAAATCATTTTTACACCAAGCAACCCCGTACAATCACCCTTCTGAAATAGACAGACTTAGCCTTCAGACAGAGCGATCTGCGCCAATCCAGTCGTTAATCTCGGAATGTTAAAACTTCAGTTTTGTTACCTGATTTTTTTACTAATACCGAGTTCTGTAAAAAACCATGACAAACTTGCGCGATCGAGATAGAGAAATTTACAACCAAGAATTACGCCGAGAAAATCAAATCGCTCGTGAGAATAATAGTGCTGCTAGCGGTTTGATGACAGGAATCCTCTTAACCTCCCTGCTTGGCTTGGGACTCGGTGCTTTCTTCTTATTTAACCGCGGAGCAGACAACTCAGCTCCTGCGGGCAACCAAACGATTATTGAGCGCACCCAAGAAATTCCAGTTCCTCAGCCTCAAGCCCCAGATGTGAAACCACCAGACGTTAATATCACATTGCCTAAAGTAGAAGCGCCACCAGCCCCAGATGTGAACGTCAGCATTCCGAGCCCTGCGGCACCACAAGCTCCTGCTGCGGAAACCACTCCCGCTGATAGTGCCGCTCCTACAGGAGATGCCACTTCTACAGGAGAGACCGCTCCCGCTCAACCGTAACTCAGCTAATGAAGTCCTAAGTAGTTTATGAGATTGGTCGATTAGCGAGGCACGCTCTGGAGGGATGTGCCTCGCTAATCCATTTAGGATGGCTATATAATCTTTTGGTTTTAGTAAAGGTGAAGGGTTTCGTTAGAGATCCTTCACCTTTTTTCATGGATGAAACCAATGACAATCAAAATTTTTCTGAAAAGAGATTTTCTGAGGAGCAACGCAAGATTAAGTGCAGCGATCGCTTAACTGATAAATCCCTCTACAAAAACATTTAAGTATTAGAACCAGAAGCATTGCCATATAACTTTTAAGCCCTAAAATAACTAGAATTAGTATTACTTGAATGAATTAGACCTAAGATAATTCAAAAGGTTGAGGAATTATTGGTCTAAAATCATTTGCCTCCATCAACCCGTCCAGGTGTGAGCAAGGGAGACTAGCGAGTTTATAAATGGATTTAGATAAACCCTTAGGTTCAGTCATTCAAGGCTCCCTTAGCCAAGGACTCGAAGTTCGCTTACACCCAGATGTCTCTGTAGAAGACATGCGAGTGGGCAAATTCTTGGTCGTTCAAGGAGCGCGATCGCGGTTCTTCTGCATGTTGACCGACGTAACCCTTGGAACCGCCAGCACCCGGATTTTCGCTAATCCTCCTGATCCAGGCAATACCTTTCTCCAAGAAGTTCTAGCAGGAACGGGCACGTTCGGCACCATCGACTTAACTCCAATGTTGATGTTTACACCCGAACCAGAAGAGCCTATTAGTTACTCGGCCAGCAGTAAGGCCAAGAAAACTAAAGGCGGCAAAACTGCCCGTGCCGCCGAAGATAAAAGTGACTCTACAGCCAGCTTGCCACTGCTCGCTTCCCTCACGCCTCAAAGCAGCAGCACGATCGAATTAATGCCCGTCAAGACCATTCCCAGCCACTTCAGCCAGGTGCATGAAGCCAGCGAGCGGGATTTTCGAGCCGTTTTTGGTTGGGAAGATGACCCCCATCGACGCAACTTTGCGATCGGGCAACCGATTGATATGGACGTGCCTATCTGCGTCGATTTAGATCGCTTCGTCGAACGTAGTAATGGTGTATTTGGGAAATCAGGGACCGGGAAATCTTTTCTAACTCGGTTGTTACTGTCGGGAATTATCCGCAAACAAGCGGGAGTCAACCTGATTTTTGATATGCACTCGGAGTATGGCTGGGAAGCCGTCCGGGAAGGCAAACAGTTCAGCACCGTGAAAGGGCTCAGGCAACTCTTCCCTGGTCAGGTGCAGATCTACACCCTCGACCCCGAATCCACTAAGCGCCGTGGAGTCCGAGACGCTCAAGATCTCTTTATCAGCTTTGACCAGATTGATGTGGAAGACTTAATGCTGGTACGCGGAGAACTCAACCTCTCGGAAGCCAGCCTAGAAAACGCCATTATTCTCCGCAATGAGTTTGGCAAATCTTGGATTACTCGCCTGCTCTCTATGAGCAACATGGAAATTCAGGAGTTTTGTGAAACCAAGATGGGCAGCAAGTCTTCCATCATGGCATTGCAGCGCAAACTCAACCGTCTAGAAGAACTGAAATATATTCGCAATACCTGCCCGCACAACTACGTGGGTCAAATTCTCGATTCCATTGATGCGGGCAAGCATGTGGTGATTGAGTTTGGCTCGCAGTCAAACATGCTCTCCTATATGTTGGCGACGAATGTAATTGCCCGCCGAATTCACGCTGCTTATGTGCAAAAAGCCGAGAAGTTTTTACAGAGCAAGAACCCCAGCGATCGCCCTCAGCAGTTAGTCATCACAATTGAAGAAGCGCACCGCTTCCTCGACCCTAGCACCGTCAGCCAAACCATCTTCGGCACGATTGCCCGTGAGATGCGGAAATACTTCGTCACCTTGTTGGTAGTAGACCAACGACCTTCAGGGATCGACAACGAAGTCATGTCTCAGATTGGCACCCGCATCACCGCGCTCCTCAACGACGAGAAGGATATTGATGCCATCTTTACCGGAGTGTCGGGGGCGCAAAGCCTCCGTTCCGTATTATCTAAGCTAGACTCAAAACAGCAAGCTCTAATCCTAGGCCATGCAGTGCCGATGCCTGTGGTCATTCGCACTCGCCCTTACGACGAAACCTTTTATGCCGAGATTGGGGATGTACCCTGGGAAGAGATGCCTACAGCGGCAGTCTTCAAAGCCGCAGAGTCTGCCAAAGCGGACTTAGGTTTCTAGTCCTGTGAGATTTTTCGAGCCCAATGGGCAAAAGACCCGGATAGAGGCTACATCTTTGCATTAATCAATGAGGCTTTCTCCCTAAAAAGCCTCTGAATCAGTTCGGTTTTCCCTATGCTAAACGGCCCTTCGGTCAGGGAAAACTGCGCCATTATAGTAGAAGAACTGCTTAGAGCATAGCTACAGAAATGTCACTTCGCTAAAGTTAGAGCTAGAATAGAAAATTTTCCAGTAGATTCTTCGGTTTTGCCTAACGGGATCATACTCTAGGATGAATCTTTTTTGCTTTCCTGGAGTCTAAACTTATAGCACAATCGAGTAAAGTAAACTCATACTGAGTACGACCTTTTAGAGTTTCTTGCCACTACTTAGGTCAAATAATATGGAATCGGGTCCACCTGCATCCTGAAAGTTACGGGCACGAAGTTTTAAGCTAATTCATCACCTGTAGACAGAGGTTAGCTTTATCCTCTGCATTTGGACTTCTCTGACCTAGGCGATTTGAGGTTGGTCGGGGAAGAGCTTGCTTATTGTGTCTGGTTGGCTGCCCGTTCCCACTTCAAGCTTTCAATCGCTCTCTAATGTCGCCCCCACTTCTCTTTAATCTACTTTTACTGAGTTCATCACAGATCCATGCCTACTGCCAATTCTAAAACAAAGACTGCTAATCCCATGTTCACCGTTGACATGGTACGCACCTACCTCCATGAAATTGGACGAGTGCCTCTGCTAACCCATGAACAAGAAATTGTGTTTGGGAAGCAGGTCCAGCAGATGATGTCTCTATTAGAAGCCAAGGAAAAGCTGGCGAAAAAGTTGCGTCATGAGCCAACTCAAGCGGAGTGGGCAGCGCAAGCTAAGCTCAGCGAAGAAGAGTTGACAAAAACTCTGCGTCAGGGCCACCGAGCCAAGCAAAAGATGATTGAAGCGAACCTGCGCTTGGTCGTGGCGATCGCGAAGAAGTACCAGAAGCGCAACCTGGAGTTCCTGGATTTGATCCAAGAAGGCACCCTAGGACTAGAGCGTGGTGTAGAAAAGTTTGACCCGACTCGTGGTTACAAGTTCTCGACCTACGCCTACTGGTGGATTCGCCAAGCCATTACTCGCGCGATCGCTCAGCAAGCTCGGACTATCCGTTTGCCCATCCACATCACCGAGAAGCTGAACAAGATCAAGAAGGTGCAGCGTGAGCTAGCCCAGAAATTAGGTCGGGCTGCTAGCCCTGCTGAGATTGGGGAAGCTCTAGAGCTAGAGCCTGCGCAAATTCGGGAATACCTGACGATGTCTCGTCAACCCGTTTCTTTAGATCTTCGTGTCGGTGACAACCAAGACACCGAACTGCAAGACCTCTTGGAAGACGAAGGGCCATCGCCTGAGCACAATATGACTCAGGAGTTGCTCCGCCAAGACTTGCAAGACTTGTTGGCAGAACTCACCCCGCAACAGCGAGAAGTTTTGACCCTCCGCTTCGGCCTGAATGATGGCAAAGAGTTGTCTCTCGCCAAAGTCGGTGAACGCCTCAACATTAGTCGTGAGCGTGTGCGCCAACTAGAGCACCAAGCCCTCAATCACTTGCGCCGTCGTCAGGAGAGCGTACGTGAGTACTTGGCTAGCTAACCACTCTAAACAGGGATGCTCAAGCGTGTCCCTGTTTTTTTATCTACTTATTTTTATCTATTTAAAGTTCTGAACAAGATATTGAACTTGCGGTCAGGAATCGGGAACTAAACTCTTGTAGAACTGAACAGTAACCTTAGCAACACCCTTTTGGGTGTGTCCTCGCAACTCCCAGAAACCTACCTCTAGATAGCAACTAACTCTCCCATTTGATTGAACAGTTGTACAGGTATTCTGGGTTACGGTGTGAGTATTGAGGTTTGTCGTTGAGTCTTGATGGAGGAAACTACGGTGACCAATCCATGCATCCGTTCTCTCTCGCCGTGGCGTACTCTGCAACGCATCACCCAGCCAGCTTTGGGCATTTTGCTGCTAACGAGTCTCTCAGGTGTTGGGTTACAAGCTGCGAACGCAGCTGAGTCTACCTCTGCGGCTGGGTCGGTACGCCAGCTGGAGCGGCAACCCCTAACTCCAGCACCAACCGCCAAAGCGATCGCCAAGCAAGCAGCTCCTAACAAAAACACTGTTAAAAGCTCTGCGAACAGCAAGAATAGTCCTCTGGCTGACGGTACCTATCTATATGGTGAGGCAGCCGAGCCAGAGCAAGTTGGTAGTGCTTACATGGTGTTTCAGGTAACTAAAGGCAAAGTCGTTGGCGCATTCTACATGCCGCGATCGTCCTTCGATTGTTTCTCTGGCAGTTTTGAGCCAGGCAAATTAGCGTTGAACGTGGTTGATACCTACGAGAAAACCACGCATCCCTTCGCGATCGCCTTGGAGCAAAACAGCACCATTGCTTCCAATAGCAATAAGCCTGCTGTAGCCGAAATTGGCTTGCAAGGCTTCCAGCGCCTAGCTAAGGTCAGCACCAACGACCAGCGCATCTTGGGTATGTGTCAGACCAACTCCCAAAAAAATCAAGCTAAATAGAACATTTGCTCGCTAGCTCAGTGAAGGCTCGGTAGACTGGGGAAAGCCACGCTATCAATCTGGTTATGCCTCGCTTTCTCCACGTTGCCGATGTGCATTTAGGGCTCGATCGCTACGACACTCCCCAGCGCACCAAAGATTTCTTCTTAGCTTTTCGCGATGTGTTGGAGCGTTACGCCATTGATGAGCAAGTTGATTTTGTCTTAATTGCGGGCGACTTGTTTGAGCATCGGCAGGTGTTGCCCGCAGTGCTGAACCAAGCCCAGGTTTGCTTTGAGATGCTGCGAGAAGCGGGTATCCCAGTCTTAGCGATTGAGGGCAACCATGACAACCGCCCCTACGCTACCAAAACCAGTTGGCTGCGCTACATGGCCGACTGGGAGTATGTGATTCTGCTAGAACCCAAGGAAGACGCGGAAGATGGCGAAAACCTCTTTGACCCTTGGACCCCAGAAGCCAAAGCAGGCGGCTATATTGATTTGCCCTGCGGGGTGCGGGTTTTAGGCTCCCGTTGGTATGGCGCGTCCGCTCCCCAAATGATTGAAAAATTGGCCCATAGCATTCAGCAATTGCCACCAGGACCACCACACACCGTCATGATGTTTCATCACGGCATGGATGGCCAGATTGCTCGTTATACTGGGGCGCTGAGGCTAGAAGCTGTAAATCCTTTGCGGGAAGCAGGAGTGGAGTATCTAGCTTTAGGTCATATCCACAAGAACTACGAACTAGAAGGCTGGATTTTTAACCCTGGCTCGATTGAAGCCAATAGCATCGCTGAAAATCTCCAGCAAACCCCTCGTGGTGCCTATCTAGTCGAGATCAACGGGACGGGAATCCGAGCTGAGCTAAAGCAAGATTATTATCAGCGCCGGATGATCCGTCTCAATCTGGAGGCAAATAAGCAGCAAACGCAAGCAGAACTGGAACAAGCAGCGATCGCCCACATCCAAGCCGCCGCGAAATCTGGCAAAACCCAAGCGGCGATCGTGGAATTGCGAATTTACGGTCAGGTCGGCTTCAATCGCTTAGACCTTAATGTGCGCGATTTACGAGATAAGCTGCATCAACTCAGTGAAGCGTTAATCTTTTTACTGAAATACGACGCGATTGGCACTGAATACGAAACGCCAATGATAGGCAACGGCGAGGAACCGCCCCATCGAACTGCAATTGAGCTACAAGCCTACACCGATTTGTTAGCTGCCAATAATGCCTACCAAGATCAAGCAGGAGCGATCGCCAAAGGTTTAGTAGAACTGAAAGACTTAGTGCTCGACAGCCGCCCCGAAACCGAACTCTACGAACTTGCCCAACAACTGTTAACCACTACAACAGACAGTCTAGTGAATGCTCTACAGCGCAATACGCTGCTTGATGCTTCAGAAGTCATCTAAAGTGGCAGCGTGGGTACGCTAAAGACATCCGTTTTGTCTTCAGTTTCAACACTAGGAAAGATATTTATGAACTTTACTCCGCAGCAAGCTTCAGCTGAGGGCTTTATCGTGCCAACTACTGGTTCTGCTACTGCTAGAGCGAATGTGATTGTTCCTGCAAATTATCTACGAATCAAAGACTTCTTACCTATAGAAGAGCGCGATCAGCTCTTCAAATACGTGTTGCAGCAAGAGCCAAATTTTGTGGCAGCCGGAGTTCAAGCAGCAGATCTAACTTATCGACAAGCCAAAGTTCTCTACTCATTTCCACAATTCGCAGATACGATGACATCTTTGGTGGAACTACTCCTGCCCGATGTCTTGAGCCAACTAGGATTACCTTTATTCCCTATCTCTCAAATTGAAGCTCAGTTAACCGCTTATAACGACGGTAATTATTACATTACCCATAACGATAAAGATTCTCCTGAATCTGCAAGCCGACAAATTAGCTACATCTACTACTTGCATCGAAAACCTAAACTATTCTCAGGAGGCGAGTTGCGAATCTATGATTGTAAGTCTGAGGAGAATAAATTTGTCGTAGCCGACTCTTTTCAAACGATTGAGCCGATTGACAATAGCATCGTCTTTTTTCAGAGCGGTTATGCTCATGAAATTCTTCCTGTTCGCTGTCCATCTCAAGTCTTTGCAGATAGCCGATTTACCTTAAATGGTTGGGTACGCAGTGAATCATAGAAGTAGCAATTGATTAAGGTACTTCTCGTTCTACACGGATTAAGTTTTCGGTGACGTTCTCGAAGGTGTCGTCGTGGCTGATGATGAAGAGTTGGCGGAAGGATTTGATGTTGGCGATCGCCTCGGCTAACTGTTCTCGCCGCGCCCGATCCATATTGGTTGTGGGTTCATCAAAGAAGGCAACATCAATATCTGCCAAAACTTTGAGTAGAGCTAGACGCACTGCCAGAGCCGCACACATTTGCTCACCCCCCGACAAGCTTCTGAACGTGCGCCAGTAACCACCTTCCTGGATGCGGATTTCGTAATCGCCTGTCCACTCTAGAGCTACATTTTGGCGATTGATTAGTTCACGGAAAAGTTTGTCCGATTCGCGGGAGATTTCCTCAATGTAGAACTTGGTAATGCGTGGGCCTGCTTGGTTATAGACTTGGCGGGCATCGCTGATAAACTGCTGCACTCGTTGCCGTTTTAACAAATTAACTTGGGCCTGAAGCCGCTGATCCGCGATCGCTTGTAGCTCTGCCAGTTGGTGCTCAATTTGATAGAGGAATTTCTGCTTTTGGGGCAAACCACCCTCAATTTGATCTTTTTGGCTGCGAACAGCGTTGTAAGTGGCTTCTGCTTCTTGTAGATGTCGCGGGTCGTAGGTTTCTGCCAGTTGTGCTAATTGCGCCTGCACGATCGCTTGGTCGGTAGTTAAGGTGCTGAGTTGGGCGATCGCGGCCTCAAAGTTTGCTTCTAAAGTTGGCAGGTGCTCCGCATCTTTTTGATGTTGTAAGTACAGATCTCGCGCCGCTTGATACCTGGCTTTTTGGACTTTTTGCGCTTCTATGTAGTCTGGCAAATCCGCAAATTCTGCCAATTGAGCTTCTAGATGAGTCACTGCTTGAGCAACTTCCATCTGAGCTTGGTGAGCTTGGTTATATTGCATCTGCAATTGGGTTTGCTGCTGTAACTCCTGCTGGCGAAGTTGACTACGACCTCTAGGATTTCCTAGGGCAGCGATCGCCGTGGCCATCTGCGTCTTCTCTTGTTGCAACGTGGCTTGGTTGGCGAGTTGACTTTGGAGGTATTGCAATTTAGCTTGCAATTCTGCTGCGTCATGTTGCAAAGCAGTTTGCTTGCTGAGCAAAGTTTCTAGCCCAGCGAAGTGAGTACGCTGTTGATAGGCTGTTTCCAGTTGGCGCTTCACTTCTGCTAGCTGTTGCTCTAGTTTGCTGGCAGAAACCTGCTCTGATAAATCGCCTAGAATTTGCTGCAAGTTTTCTAAAATTTCATTGTTCAAGTCCACACCCGCCTGAAGCGTCGTCAGGGCAGAGTCTACCGAGGCGGCGAGTAAGGGCACCGATCGCTGAAGTTCCTGTAAACCCGCGATCGCAGTTTGAGCCTCACTTAAGTAGCGATCGCGTTGAGTTTCCCCGTGGGAGACGATCTGGCTGAGGTCAGCTTCAAACTGTTTGGCAGCGGCAATGCGGCTGAGTTGTTCTTGCAGGCGATCGCGCTGTTGCTCCCAGACAGGAATTTGCTCCAACACTGTCTCGAAGCTACTAATCCGGGCAATTTCGGTGCTGAGATGCTCTAGCTCCCCTTGGAGCTTAGCTAATTGCTTGGTAATATTCTGCCGCTCTAGCTCGGCAGTAAACAACTGTTGGAGTTGTTGGGCGATCGCTTCCTGATTTTGCTCTAGCTCAGTCTGTTGTTGAATCAGGGGTTGCAGTTGTTCAATTTCTTGCTGAGCTGCGGTTAGGCTTTCGAGTTGTAGAGTCAGTTTAGTGAGCTTGGCTTGCGAGTTCTCCCAAGTCACTTGATAACCTTGGCGCTGTTTCAGCAGAGCTTGCTGTTGTTTGCTTTGGCGATCTAGGGCTTGCAAGGCAGATTCTGCTTGCAAAAAGATTTGATAACCCGCTCGATTGGCTTCGCAGGTGGCTACTGCTTGCTTCGCTCTCTGGAGCGACTGTTCTAGCAACACATTGGTTTGGCGCTGTCCAGTCAGTTGCGCTTGCAAAGTCGAGAACTGAACTTCGAGTTGCTGGATTTGGTGCGATTGAGCGGTGAGCCGATCTTTTTGATGCTGAAGTTGCTCCAGTTGGATTTGAAGTTGCTGTAAAGCAGTCTTATCCTTGGTTACTTCTTGCTGCAAATCAGCCCGTTGAGTGTGCAGCAGATCCCAATCGCGCAGGTTCTCGGTATAGTACGCGATCGCCCGCTCTAGTTCCTGAACTTGCTGCTGAGCATACTTTTCTAAATCTCTCGATTTCTCAAAAGCTTGTTTGTACTCATCCACGCGCAGGATGCGATCGAAGACTTTGCGCCGCTCGTCTGCTGCTTTCTTAAAGTCTTCAGTAAAGGTGCCTTGCGGAATGCCAATGGTATCGGCAAACAATTTGGGCAAGTCAGTTTCTTTGGCAACGCCCAAATGTTCTTTCAGCCAAGGCAAGACATCACTGACATTCTTCAGGTCTAGCCGTTGGCGAATTTGCGGGTCAAAAATCTCATAGCCCTTGCTGGTACAGCGCTGCACGCGATACGTGCGCCCATCTCCTCTGGAAGTAAAGGTGACGCTGACTTGAGCGCTGGCTGCACCCCGACGGATTAATTCTTCTTTGGTATAGCTGGAGTAATTAAACAGCGCCCAAGCGATCGCCTCTAAAATGCTGGTTTTGCCTGCCCCATTTTCTCCACAAATCGCGTTGGTTCCGGGCTGAAACTCAAAGTAGCGATCGCTGTGAGCTTTAAAGTTTTTGAGACTAATCGAAAGAATTTCCATAAACTCAATTCTAGAGTTTGAATTTCGGCTTGAACTTGCTCACGGGAAATTCAAACTCTAAAATCTAAAATTCGATTCCAGGCTGAGCCTTGATGCCTTGTTCCTTGAAAGGGTGCTTGACTAAAGTCATTTCGGTCACTAGATCGGCCCGCTCAATCAAAGCTGCAGGTGCTCCTCGTCCCGTCAGAATGACGTGAGAATCCTCTGGTTTCTGCTCTAGACCTGCCAACACGTCCTCAACCGCTAAGTAGCCCAGCTTTAGAGCAATGTTGACTTCATCTAGCAGCACCAAGCGAAATTCTGGATTACGGATGTAGGTTAAAGCGGTATTCCAAGCTTCCTGAGCTTTTTGGATGTCGCGCTCGCGGTCTTGCGTTTCCCAGGTAAAGCCTTCCCCCATCGCATGAAATTCCAGTTGCTCACCCCAATGGCTAAAGGCTGCTTTCTCCGCTGGCTCCCAAGCACCTTTAATGAATTGCACGATCGCCACCTTGTAACCGTGACCGAGCGATCGCAGCACCATCCCCAAAGCAGCGGTAGTTTTACCTTTACCATTGCCTGTATTGACCACAATCAAGCCTTTCTCCAGCGATCGCTCAGCTAGGCGCTGTTCTTGCACTTCCTTGCGTCGCTGCATTTTCTGCCGATATTGCTCATCCGTCAGGCCCGCTGCTGCTTCGGGTGAAGCTGAGTCTGTAGCCGCTGAGGTGTCAAGATTTGGATTCATTGAACTAGTTATCCGAAAAGCTCTGTAGCGATCTTAAAGTCTAAGTCGAAGCTCGGTGGAACAGTTGCTAATTCAGAGAACTTAATCGAAATCCCCCAAGTAGCCATCCCAAGGCTGCTCTTCTGAGCCTTCTGCCAAAGCTGCCATATCGCCGTTGTAGTGAGCGTTAATCAACATTGCTTTCTGTTGCAGTCGCTCTGGGACATAACGTAGATCTACAGGCAAGCCGTGGACTACCAAAAACTCAGCCAATTGCTGAGGATGTAGATAAACTCCCTCGGCATGTAGCCGTTTCAGCATGTGACTAAAGCTATGCCAATGCTGCCGAGATGGTGAATCAGAATTGGTGTGTCGCGATGCCGAAGGTAGCGCTGGAGGTATAGGCATGGCATGACCTCAGAAACGGGCTGAGCAGTTAAATATGCTGTATTAGCTTTTTGATGCAGTTTTTTATGGTGTCGTCTCCAGTTTATCTTGTTTCTTCGCCTACATGGCTTGACTAAAATAGAGCAGATATTGTAATGCTCAAGACGAAAAACCGCAAAGGAATGCCCTTAGGAGCGGCATACTCACCTAAGCGGTAGAGAAAGCCGTAAGAACCCTTACTTTGGGGAGGTTTGCTTGGAGAATCCCAGCAATTTCCGTACCTTTATTGAACTGATCTCAAACATGGGTGTTAAACTGTAGCAGTTGGTGTTTGAGGTCGCGTATAAAGCCTTGAAACTCCTTTCCTTGGTCGGGTACCCGTGGAGACCACTTTGGTACCTGGAAATGAAATTGAAGCGGAAACGGCAGTGCGATCCCGCACTATCTTGGGCTGACCGTTGTGAAGCACCCAGTATGAGCTGATCGGCCTGTAACTACCAGGTTCGCGATTGCTAGCAGATACTCTTGCTGATTCAGAGGATAAGCAACCCTATCTCTAGAAATAGTGGCGAACTGGGTCGATCGTGCTCCTTAGGTGGAGTCTTTTTGAATTAAATAGCTGGATTAATGGTTCTGATGTTTTCAGATTTATCAGAGCTTTTAGTCAAGGGATATTTACCTGTACGATGTCCTTTCTCATCTAGCCTGGGGAATTCTGTGCCTAGGTTTGACTGATGCAGCAAGCATAAGTTTTGAGTCTGTAGAGTTCTGCCACTACTGGCTAGAGCAACAGAATCAAATTCTTGGCTGCGTGGGCACTTACTGCCTCAGCGTTGCCAACTTCCTTGACCAATCGGATCACATGACTTTGAAAGTTTCTTTCAAGGTTGCAGATAAGAAAACCTAGTGATGCTTGAGTTTGTTGAATAGTGCTGCATGAGCCTAGACAACAAACAAGCGATCGCATTAGGTAGCTGCGTGTCCATTTCCCCTCTTCTTTATGCTTTTTGTTCTTTTTGGAGCGTACAAATGTCGAAATTGCTCAGCCACAAAATCGCACCCGCCCCCATGCCTGCTGAAATCAGCGTCGTTGATTTAATCGACGGCTATTTCACCGCTTACAACTCCGCTCGCCTGCGCGAGATTTGTCACTTACTGAGCCAAGAAGTGATGCAGGAGGGCGTAACCGTTGGGGTGAGTTTGTCTGGCGCAATGACTCCAGCAGGCTTCGGAGTTTCAGTCCTAGCTCCCCTAATTCGGAATGGTTTTATTGACTGGATGATCAGCACGGGCGCTAACCTCTACCATGACATGCACTATGGTTTGGGGTTGAGCCTCTATTCCAGCAATCCCTTTTTGGATGACGTAAAGCTGCGTCAAGAAGGCCGCATCCGGATTTACGATATTGTCTTTCACTATGATGTGCTACTGGAAACCGACGCCTTCATTCGCGAGATTTTGCGGGCGGAACCGTTCCAGAAGCGGATGGGTACGGCGGAATTTCACCATTTGCTCGGCAAGTATGTCCGAGAAGTAGAGAAGCAACTCGGTGTGCAAAATTCTTGCCTATTGGCAACGGCTTATGAATGCGGCGTTCCCATCTATACCTCCTCTCCCGGAGACAGCTCGATTGGTATGAACGTGGCTGCACTGGCGTTAGAAGGCTCCGAGTTGGTGATTGATCCTTCGTTGGATGTGAATGAAACCGCAGCGATCGCCTATGCAGCGCGCGAATCTGGTGTTGCTGGTGAAGAAGGTAAGAGTGCAGCGGTGATCATCGGCGGTGGCAGTCCCAAGAACTTCCTCTTGCAAACGCAACCTCAACTGCATGAAGTGTTGGGTCTAGAGGAACGAGGTCACGACTACTTTATCCAAATCACGGATGCTCGCCCAGATACAGGTGGGCTTTCCGGGGCTACTCCTAGCGAAGCCGTGAGTTGGGGCAAAGTTGACCCAGATGAGTTGCCCAGCACCATTGTTTGCTACACCGACAGCACGATCGCGCTACCCATCATGACCGCTTATGTGATCAACCAATGTGCGCCTCGTTCCCTGAAGCGGCTCTACGATCGCCGGGAAGAAATGCTGGCGACACTGAAGGCTGACTATTTGGCTGCTAAGGCCGAATCGGCAACGGAGCGATCGCTAGTTGCTGTGGCTGAGACTATCAAGAGCGAAGCAGCCCAGCGCGAACCTGTGGCAACTTATCCTTGCGGCACCCCAATTCGCAAATAAACGTCACTTCTGAGTGAACGTCTTCACTCAAATTAGCTCCCTCTTGCTTCGGCAAGGGGGATTTTTGTTGTCGGGGAAAAAGAGCGATCGTCAACCTTGAAAAATTTCGATCAAGATTCCGTAAATTACCCCTTCTAAATAGAACTAGAAACCGCTAATCTCTCTAGGTTGAATCAGCGCAGTGCACTGGCTGATCAGTAACAAACCTATTGAACTTCGTACCCCTCCTCAACCTGTGCGTAGTAATTTTGATGAACTGAATTCTCACTCCTTAGACCAGCAGGACAGAGGATTGAGCCGCGTTGCCAAACGTCTAGCCCAAAGTCTAGAAAGAGATGCCTTAGTCCAAAAAACAACCGATGAGCTAAGGCAAATGCTCCAAGCTGATCGCGTGGTCTTGTATTACTTTTATCAACGCTGGAAAGGCCAAGTTACCTTCGAGTCCTTGAGCGCTGAGCAGTTGTCGATTTTGGGATCAACTGGCGCTGATGATTGCTTCAACGACGAGTATGCAGCTTTGTACTTAGATGGACGGGTTCGAGCGATCGCCGACATCGAGACAGAACCCATTCAAGAGTGCCACCGGGATTTTCTGCGGAGTCTCCAGGTGCGGGCCAATCTTGTTGTGCCTGTCCTTACCAGTAAAGGCTTGTGGGGCTTGCTGATCGCGCATCATTGCCAAGCGCCCCATCAGTGGTCTGCAGAAGAAATTAAACGGATGCAGCAAAGCGCCACTCGCTTAGCGACGGCTCCAGCCATTCGGGACACTTAGATGGGCAACGGTTCAGTCAACACTTAAACAAAATCAAGATATAGTTCTGCCCAACTGACCCAAGAACGAAGTATCGTTTTTGGAGGAGCCGTCCTGGTGATAGAAAGAGCTATGTCAGAATCCACGATTGAATCCATTCTTCAAGAAAAGCGCTTATTTCAGCCTGCGGCTGAGTTCTCTCAAAAAGCTCAGATCAAGAGTCTGGAAGACTACCAGCAACTCTACGATCGCGCCAAGGCTGACCCAGAAAAGTTTTGGGCCGAGCTAGCCGAACAAGAGTTGCACTGGTTTCAGAAGTGGGATCAAGTGCTGGATTGGCAGCCACCCTTTGCCAAGTGGTTTGTCGGTGGTAAGATCAACATCTCTTACAACTGCCTCGATCGCCACTTGACCACCTGGCGACGCAACAAAGCGGCTTTGATTTGGGAAGGAGAACCGGGAGATTCGCGGACGCTCACCTATGCCCAACTGCATCGTGAGGTGTGCCAGTTTGCTAATGCCTTGAAGCATTTGGGTGTGGAGAAGGGCGATCGTGTGGGCATCTACATGCCGATGATCCCGGAAGCTGCGATCGCAATGTTGGCTTGTGCACGGATTGGTGCGGCACATACGGTTGTGTTTGGTGGTTTTAGCGCTGAGGCATTACGCGATCGCTTAGTCGATGGTCAAGTCAAGGTGGTAGTCACAGCCGATGGCGGTTGGCGTAAAGATGCGATCGTGCCCTTGAAAACGCAAGTGGATAAAGCGTTAGCCGATGGGGCAGCTCCCAGTGTCGAGAATGTGCTGGTGGTGCGGCGGACTGGCCAAGACATCCCCATGCAACTCGGCGGTCGGGATCATTGGTGGCACGAGTTGCAGCCGCAGATGTCGGCTGATTGTCCTGCTGAACCGATGGATAGCGAAGATTTGCTGTTTGTCCTCTACACCTCAGGCAGTACAGGCAAACCCAAAGGCGTGGTGCACACCACAGGTGGCTACAACCTCTACACCCACATGACGACCAAGTGGATCTTTGATCTGCAAGACACAGATGTGTATTGGTGTACCGCTGATGTGGGCTGGATTACCGGACACAGCTACATTGTCTATGGCCCACTTTCCAACGGTGCTACGACCCTGATGTACGAAGGGGCACCCCGCGCCTCGAATCCTGGCTGCTTCTGGGATGTGATTCAAAAGCATGGGGTCAACGTCTTCTACACAGCACCCACCGCAATTCGCGCCTTTATCAAAATGGGCGAAGACATACCGAAAGCGCGAGATCTCTCCTCTTTACGCTTATTGGGCACCGTAGGTGAACCCATCAACCCCGAAGCTTGGATGTGGTACCACCGCGTGATTGGCGGTGAGCGCTGTCCGATTGTGGATACTTGGTGGCAAACCGAAACGGGTGGCATTATGATTACGCCTCTACCGGGTGCGATCGCCACCAAACCTGGTTCTGCGACCCTCCCCTTCCCTGGCATCCTGGCTGATGTGGTGAACCTAGAAGGCGAATCCGTCGGTACTAATCAAGGCGGTTACCTAGCAGTACGGCATCCCTGGCCTGGAATGATGCGGACGGTGTACGGCGATCCCGATCGCTTCCGCAAAACCTACTGGGAACACATACCCCCCAAAGATGGGAAGTACGTCTACTTTGCGGGCGATGGTGCCCGACGAGACGAAGATGGCTACTACTGGGTGATGGGCCGTGTGGATGACGTAATCAACGTAGCGGGGCATCGTTTAGGCACAATGGAGATTGAATCGGCATTGGTCTCCCACCCTGCTGTAGCGGAAGCTGCGGTGGTCGGCAAACCCGATGAAGTCAAAGGGGAAGATATTGTGGCTTTCGTCACGCTAGAAGGGGGGCACACGGGCAGTGATGCTCTGAAAGCAGAACTAAAGCAACACGTGGGCCAAGAAATCGGCGCGATCGCCCGTCCCGGAGATATCCGATTTGCCGATGCTCTACCCAAAACGCGCTCGGGCAAAATTATGCGACGGCTGCTGCGGGATCTTGCCAGTGGTAATGCTGTGTCAGGAGATACTTCTACTCTGGAAGATCGCAATGTTCTAGAAGCCCTACGTGACGAAGGTTAACTAGGTAGAACTCTCACCAAACCCCTCCCCGGCGCGGAGAGGGACTTTGAATTTGGCTCCCCTTCCCTCGTAGGGAGGGGGCAGGGGGTTAAGTCCAAATTTCAAACTCGCTGGGCAATCACGGCATAAAAGGGATCGCCCCCTGCAACGCCAAGCATTTGCAAGAAGCTGGGCACTTGGGCTCGCTGTGCGATCGCTTCAGGTGCAGAAAATCCAGGTACTGCTGTGAAGTAACGTTTGACCAGTTCTACTCGATATTCCTCCGAGTTATCTCGCCAAGCCTGAATCGCTTTCTGGTAAAACATGCGGTTAGAAAAACTGACGATCGCAATGCCTCCGGGCTTCAAAACGCGATTAATTTCGCTGAAGATCGCTTCGGGATACTGCAAATACTGCACTGAGACGGTATTTAGCACCGCATCAAAGGATTGATCGGGTAGCGGTAGTTTCGGCTCCTGGTTGAGGTCTTGGGTAAAGTAGTGATTCAGGCGCGGATTGCGGGCTAACTCTTCCGCGTTGAGTCCATGCGCCTCGACGTGAGCAAATTCGATCTCATCCGGTAGATGGGAAACCCAACTGCTCATCAAGTCCAAGATGCGTGTCTGAGGCTTCAACCGTTTGCGATACAAATCGGTGAGTTGCTGAATGAATCCTTCGTCTACGTGAGTGACAAAGCGGGGCAGACCATAAAATACCGTGTCTTCGGTGGGGTCTAGCTTGGTGCGATCGCTGGGTTGTAGGGGCATGATGTCGGCGGGAATAGTCTCTACTTCCCAAATTTTAATGAAGAAACTTAACGCGAGACGGTCGCTGCCAAAACTTGCTCCGCCACTTGGATTTGAGTCGCACTAAATCCAGCTTCTTGGAGATAGCTCAAAAAGGTACGATCGCCATAGTTTCCATCTAGCGCCAAGGCTTGCTCGTAAGCTTTGGTCGCTGCCGCGCGATCGCCGCCATCCCAATTAATAATTGCCAGTGCTACCCACGGATGCGGATTGTTGGGCTCCAAGTCAGCAGCCCGACGTGCGGCTAAGCTAGCCCAACCATACTCTCGCAGACGGTGAGCCGCCAGACTGAGGTTGTAGTAAGGAATTTCGTTATTGGGTTCTAGCCAAGCGGCCCAAGAGTGAGTGATGACAGTGGAACTTAGGTCTCCCTGCACCAAATAGACAATGCCTAAAGCATTGAGCGCTGGAACCGACTGAGGATCGCGATACAGCACCTGAAACAGCGATTCCACTGCCGCAGCTTCTTGACCTGCCAAATGTTGAGTCCAGCCTAGAGTGATGCGTCCATGCAAATTGTTGGGTTCTAGTTCTACCGCTTGCTGAAGTGCGGCGATCGCTTCTGAATAACGTGCTTGTGCCCGATAAGTGAGACCTAATTGACGATATTCACTCGCAGAGGGAGCGGCTGCTACTGATGTCGCTAACCACAAGCTACTGCTAATGACCAACCCAAAAATCAAACTATTTCGCACTATTACCAGCCACAACAATTAAGCAAGTTTTGATGATTTTGGGTCACAAAAACTAAGTAAAAGTAATTTTTTAGCACTTATATTTTAGTGGCCTAACTGATGAGCTGCTGCTCTGCAGCAGTGAGTCCATAAAGGTCGTAGACGAATTGGTCGATTTGGCGTTCCAAAGTGTAGATACCCTCCTGCAAATCGTGGCGATATTCAGCAGCTTCGGCTGTGACTAACTGCTGCTGAAGAGATGACAAATGCTGCGCTAGCAAGACTAAATGTTGATTTGGTTGCGTGAATAATGAGTCGTGAGTAAGACAAATAGGCAGCGATCGCAACTGTTGCGGTCCAATTCGCAAATAGCCCCCTTTGAGGCAGTCTCCTCCATACAAGTTGCGGTAGTAAAAGCTGATAAATTTGCTGTTTAACAGCGCTAAGAGGTAATGCAAATTCAGCGAGGTGAGGATAATCACAGTTGATTTTCCCGCTACGAAATCTCCTGCGACATCCACCACACATTCCAAGACTTGAGTCATGCTAGCCACAATAATCTTGGGTTGGCGAGCTTGCCGTTGTCGTTTGGGCGACAAGTGAGAGTGCTGCGTCGCTGGGATGATGGGATAGCGATAAGCATGGCCCAAATAGCGCAAGCACTTCTGCCCCCAGAGGTCGCAGTAACGGTCAATCGTGCCGCTGTTAATCAGCTTTAAATCGGTCGCTTGGGGGCAAGCTTCATTGGCAATCAAAGACTGCATAGCGTAGGCTTCTCCTACGGTTGCGGCTCCCAAAACTTCTGCCACCGTTGAGAGGGGTGGAAACTGGGACTGCAAGCGATCGCACAACTCAGTTTGATGCAAACTAGAACCGAGCCGCCAAGGTTTGCCTGCGGGCATAAAGTAGCGCTGGTAATCCAACCATTGCTGAGTTGAACCAGCGATCGCACTATTAGCGGCTACTTCCATGCGTTCGTATTGCACCTGTGAAGTTAATTCCGGCAGTCGTTTGCAGGCCGTATAAACAATGGGATAAACCGCGACCGGGAAAATTGCCACCCTGGAATAGTCGCGAATGGTCAACAGTTGATTCTGCACGGTTAAAATTTGCCGAGCTTGGGCGGCGTAACTTGCAGAGCCCAGTTTATTCGGCACAATCAAACTGGTTAAACCGTGGGGCTTGCAGAGGGCGATCGCCTGCTCAATAAATACGCAGAACAAGTCCCAATTGCCAGCAGCAGCTTGATAGTGTTGCGTACAGTAATGCCGCCACTGGGGCAGGTGCTCGGTCATCCACTCCGAATCGACATAGGGAGGGTTGCCAATTACCACATCAAACCCTCCTGCCTGCATCACCTCCGGAAACTCTTCTTGCCAGTTAAAAGCCTGGCTGGAGTTGATTGGAAATGATGAAGGGGAGCGATCGCCCAATTCCTCACCAATTATGGCGTTGCCACACTTAAGGTTGTTCTCCAAATCAATTAGAACTCTTGTTCCCCCCAAGTTTGGGGGGCTAGGGGGGCCAGCTATTTTCAATAAACACCACCGAGCCTGCTCAACTGCTTGGGCATCAATATCCACCCCATAAATGTGCTCCCCGAGAATCCGCCACCGTTCTGCGATCGCCAGATTCCAAGTGCCATCACTGGCTTGTTGCAGCGGCAATTCCGTGACGGGTGCCTCTCTGCTTTCGTAGGCAGCAATATAGCGATCGCGGTACCAAGCCAACAAGTAAGCGTAAGCTCGCAATAAGAAAATGCCTTCGCCGCAGGCTAGGTCGAGAATTCGGAGCTTGCCCGACAATTGTTGAGGCGTTTTACCCGCTAACAGCCGCCCAACTGTGTTTTCCACCATGTAATCCACTACTGCCGGGGGTGTGTAGCAAACCCCAATCGGTAGTGGTGATTCCTGAGTACGATCCGGGAAAATAGAGTCAGAAGGAACTGGTGGGGGAGGTTTGCGGTTGAGCATGGTGGGCTGTTGCCTGCAAGGTTCGCCGACCGATTTCTTGGCTAATCGCGGTTAAAGATTCATTCAAGCCACTCCGAAACAAGTTGTAGAACAGTCCCTTTGGGGTGCCTGTACCGGGTTCCGCCGTAATGTCTTGCGTCAGCAAAACTTGAGTGACAGGAGCCCCTGGATGGGTAGCAACGGGATCAATTTGCCAATATCCTTGAAGCGTTTTCACATCTCCTTCGAGCAACCGAAAATCAATTCGTTTTTTTGCGGTCTCAATATTCTCGGTGCGGAAGCGCGATCGCCTACTGACCAGAAACACTTGACGCACATCCACTTGCTCCACCACTTTGCGGTTGCCCTGCGCCTCGATCAGACGACTAGAAACCACGTTGGGAAGAAATTTGGACAAATTGGTATAGTCGGTTAACACTGACCAAACTACATCTGGAGAGGCTTTGACCAGAACTTTAGCCACATAGCGACCGCGATCGCCTGTCACTACTACCTTGCCGCTGCGTAACGCCACTCGTTCTGCCACGGGCAGCCGCTCCAGGGAACTATTAAATAGCTCGGCCCTAGCTGCTAAGGGAGATGTAACAGTCAGCAATAGGGCCGTTGTCAGCCCGCCGAACCGCAGCAAAGTTTTAGTTCGTACAGATACCCACCGAGTACGAGCATTCGCTAAAACACGATTTGTAGAGAGGGCAGGCATAGAGCAGAAGGCAATTGGCAATTTGTCTTTGACCATAGCCTGTTAACCCGCTGAATGCCACCAGCACCCCGAAAGTCTTTAGCTTGCCGAATCCAGTGCTAAGCTCAGGGCCAACTGTAGTTCTGGTCGGGGTTTGGCATCCATCGGCAATGGTTCTGGTTCCGCTTGCACCCCTGGGCAATAGCGAGCATAGGTGCAGCGATCGCAATGCCCGCCAGTTGTAGGTTCCCAGGCTGCATCCGTTCGTAAGCGTAGCGCTAAATCACCAATGGCAGACTCAACTCGTTGCCTATGTTCTGGAGTCACTTCAAAGCTAATGTTCTCGCCTGTGCGGAGATAAATTAAGCTCAAGCGGCGCAGCGTTTGCGGATAAGTTTGCTCTAAAGCCAAGTAGTACAGCCCAATTTGCAGATTCATCTCTGCTGGGTCTAACAGCTTGGTGTCTTTGTTGGATTTGTAGTCGATCAGTTCCAACCCATCAGCTAAATAATCGAGGCGATCGTAGCGTCCTGCCAAAGTAAATTCTAGATTCTCGACTTGGAGCGATCCTTGAATTTTACCTTCCACAGCTACTGGACGCGCGATCGCAGTTTGGCTAGCCATAAAGCGCTCGTGATAGCGCTGCAACATCACCTGTCCATCGGTCACCTGAGTAGGGCTGAGTCCTTGAGTGTGCTGGCTCCAGCAGTATTCCACCCAATCGAGTCCGGGAATCGGGTCTTGATAGTGCCAATCGCGGTAGATCTGCGCTAAAGCCTCGTGTAGCGCTGTACCGAGAGACGCAGACCCAAAAAAAGCAGCCGTTTTAATCCCTCGTTCGTAACGAAAATAGTAGGACTGGGCACAGCGATGGTAGGTTTGCAGCTTGGCGGCAGAAAGGTGGTAAGCCATGAATGACAGAAATGCGAGTGAGGATGGAGCGCCTACAGATGATTCTAGGAGGACTCCCCTGCCAGTTGCAGAATTCGTTGCCAATGTTCAGGCGAAACGGGCACCACCGAAAGCCGACTAATCCGCAATAAATCAAAGCCTTCAAAGCTGCTGTCTTGCTTAATTTGCGCCAAAGTCACAGGTTGCGGCAGCGATCGCACGGCTTTCACATCCACCACGGCTCGTTTCGGGTCAGCTAAGGCGGGGTCTGCATAAGGCTCACTCACTACTTCGGCAATGCCCGCTACGCGGCGCTCGTCGCCTGTGTGGTAAATCAGCGCTAAGTCTCCCGGCTGCATGGTGCGGATATGCTTCAACGCTAAATTATTGTTCACCCCATCCCAAATCGTGCGGCCATCTCGCTCCAAGTCTGCATAGCTATAAACGTCCGGTTCACTCTTCAACAACCAATAAGCCATCGCGATCGCTTTCCTCTGTTACCCAGTCTGTAAGTTTCTAAAAATGTAACCAATCAGACTTTGTACCACTGGGGATGACAGATTAGGAACATCAAAGCCATTTATTCCCATACTTGCGATCGTGAGGAGAAACTATTTTATGTACCAAGCCCAGATATCCCAGCGTCCGTCCCGTTCCTGGCAGCGCTGGACAGCCTTACCAATCGCCCTAGGAATACTGAGCCTCACTTTTGCCAACCCTGTTCTCGCTCAAGAGAGAGCCGCAGAGAGAATGCTAAGAACCCTCACCGTCACTGGCCGTGGCATCGAAACAATTCCTACCACCTTGACTCAAGTTGAGCTAGGCGTAGAAGTGCAAGGCAAAACCGCGGAAGCTGTGCAGCAAGAAGCTGCCAAGCGCTCCTCGGCAGTCGTGGCGTTGCTCAAGGCACGCAATGTGGAGAAACTACAGACCACAGGTATTACCCTCAACCCCAACTACAGTTACGAGAACAACACCCAACGCTTAGTCGGCTACATCGCCACCAATACGGTTAGCTTCCGCGTCGATACCCAACGCGCAGGCACCATTATTGATGACGCAGTCAAAGCAGGAGCGACGCGAGTCAATGGTGTCAGTTTTGTGGCTCCAGATCCAGCGATCGCCGCCGCCCAGAAACAAGCGCTACGCGAAGCCACCCAGGATGCCCAACAGCAAGCCAACGCTGTTTTGGAAGCGCTCAACTTCACGGCCCAGGAAATCGTCAGTATCCAGGTCAACGGAGCCAGCACTCCCCCCCCTCGCCCCGTCATGGCCTTCTCTAAATTGCAGCGAGCTGAAATGGCTGATACGCCTGTAGTGGGTGGCGAGCAAGAAATTGATGCCAGCGTCACCCTAGAGATTCGGTATTAGGGGCACCTCTCGTGGGTGACCTCCTAGGGGCTTCTGAGCGAATGCCCCAACATAAAAGGGCAGGTACAAGACCTGCCCCTACCCATCACAATCACAAGCTCAGGCGCTAGCCTCAGGCAACTTCGCTAAAACTCATCATCGCCGCCGTAATTGTTCATAGAACCAGCGTCATTGTCTCGCTTGGACCCTAGCAGTTCTAGGCGATCGACGCGAATTACAGGCTTAGAACGTGTTGCACCTGTATTGCGATCTTGCCAAGACTCAAACTTGAGCGCCCCGCTCACGCCGATCAAGCTGCCTTTACGCACATAGTCAGCCGCTACTTGTGCTGTTTTGCCCCACAACTCCAAATTGAACCAGTCTGGCTGGTCATTATTACGGGTCCGTCGGTCCACTGCTAGGGTCAAATTACAAACTACGCTACCCGATTCAAAAAATTTGACATCTGGATCTCCGCCTACCCGACCGACCAAAGTGACAACGTTAAGACTCATAGGATTATAATTACAACGATTAGTACAAGCGTACCTATAGTATATCGAATGTTTTCTAGCTGCGATCGCAGCTTTCTGGTTGATGACTGGTTTTGCGATCGCGCTCTTTCTAGTAGCTGAACAAGTGGTTCAAAAATTTTAGCGCTTTTACTAATCTTGAGCCTCAATTTATCACCCAATAAAGGTTGTAGATTTGTTAGTGAGAGCACAAATAGTCGTTAAGATAAAAGTTATCAAGATCAGATAAATTCAAAATTCATCCTGATTTCAGCCTCCACTCCTAGGAATGTGACTAAAGATTCGTCAAACTTAGCGTAATTAATGGGATTTACAGTTAACCTGAATCTAACTAGACTCAGGATAAAAAACGTAATAAAATCCACCTCGGCTACATTGTATTCAGGCGCAGCAGCATTTCGTTTAGGGGCGTAGAAACTAGTGGGTCTTTTCAGTCGTTTTTCCTTATCTCGGGACATGGGTATCGACCTCGGTACCGCGAACACACTAGTTTATGTATCAGGTAAAGGCATCGTTCTCCAAGAACCTTCAGTGGTGGCGATTGACCAAGATGACCGGATTCCTTTGGCGGTCGGGGAAGATGCCAAAAAGATGCTGGGACGGACCCCTGGGAATGTAGTTGCTCTGCGTCCCCTGCGGGATGGTGTGATTGCTGACTTCGACACCGCAGAACTGATGTTGAAGCATTTTATTCGGCGGGTGCATGAAGGTCGCACGCTGGTTTCACCCCGGATCGTCATTGGCATTCCTAGTGGGGTTACAGGGGTAGAACGTCGGGCGGTCATGGAAGCAGCTTCTCAAGCGGGTGCCCGTGAAGTTTACCTGATTGATGAGCCAGTTGCCGCCGCGATCGGAGCGGGACTGCCTGTGGCAGAACCTACCGGTAACATGATTATCGATATTGGTGGCGGCACCACTGAAGTCGCAGTTTTAAGCTTACAAGGAACAGTTCTGAGTGAATCTGTTCGAGTCGCGGGTGATGAGCTGAGTGAATCAATCACTCAGTACATGAAGAAAGTGCACAACTTGGTGATTGGAGAACGCACAGCCGAGGAGATTAAGATCCGCATCGGTTCTGCTTACCCTACCAACGAAGTTGATGAAGCCATGATGGAAGTTCGAGGTCTGCATTTACTCTCTGGATTGCCTCGCACCGTTACGATCAAGGGGCCAGAAATTCGCGAAAGTATGTCTGAGCCTCTCTTAGTGATTGTTGAGGCTGTTAAGCGTACCTTAGAGCGCACTCCCCCTGAACTAGCAGCGGATATCATTGACCGCGGGATCATGTTGGCTGGAGGAGGTGCCCTATTAAAAGGCATTGATACCCTGATTAGTCACGAAACTGGAATTGTAGTTCACGTCGCTGCCGATCCCCTGAGCTGTGTCGTATTAGGCACAGGTCGGGTGTTAGAGAACTTCAAGCAGCTAGAACGAGTATTCAGCGGTCGCTCTCGCCATATGTAACAGCATCAAATTGACGTGTTTCCGGACTGGCTGGTGTCTCAGCCCAGTGACTTTAAGCGATCGCGCACTTCCCTAGTTTGGAGAGCGATATTGCTCTGCCTTAGTCTACTTGGGTCTCCTGGGATTGAGTTCTTCAGGCCCTAGACTCAATTTGAGCAAACCACTAGGCCCAGCGTTGCTCTGCAAATCTTACGAGGCCCTTAAATCTGCCATCACTGCTGGGCGATCGCATTTGTTAGCCTTCCTTGGCCTTAAGCACTAGCCTGCCTTCAGCCAAGGAAACCATTTCAGCAAGCTAAGGATTCATAGAAAGTAAGTTCAAACCAAGATAGTTTAGATTGCATGTATACACTGCGTCGCTGGTGGGATCGATATGGCGTAAGAATGTTGCTGGTGGGTCTTACCCTCGGTACAGCTTGGGTAGTGCGAGAAACCCAGGGAGCGGCAATTCTAGAAGTTTATCAAGGTCTGACTCGCCCTTTCCAAGGCGCTCCGAACCCCGAAGAGCAAATCGCCAACGCGCGGGTTCTAGAACTCCAGCAACGCTTGGTGGAGCTAGAAAGCCAAAATCAAAAGCTTCAAGATTTACTCGGTTATGCCTCTGCTACACCTCAAAAGGGAATTGCTGCTCCGGTAATTGGGCGTAGCGCCGACCATTGGTGGCAACAAGTTACCTTGGGTCGGGGTAGCAAAGATGGCCTACAGGTAGGGCATGTGGTCGCTGGGCCTGGAGGCTTGGTCGGTCGGATCGTCAGCAGCACTCCTCATACTAGTCGCGTTCTGCTCATTAGTGATCCCACTAGCCGAGTCGGGGTGGTTGTAAGTCGCAGCCGCTACACGGGTTTCATGCGAGGCCAAGCAGGTAACCGAGCAGTGATGGAATTCTTTGATAAAGTTCCAGATGTGCGGCGTGGCGATGTGATTTCTACTTCCACATTCAGTCAGCTTTTTCCATCCGGTATGCCAGTGGGGCGAGTTGAGTCAGTCAACCTGAATAAAAGCCCTGCGCCTGAAGCAGTGATTGAGCTATCTGCCCCTATCAGTTACTTGGAATGGGTGATCGTTTACCCCACCCAAGCCGAAGTTCAAAATTCTACGCCCGCAACTCCAAAGTCGAATATCCCATGAGGAATGATTCCTTCAAAAACCTGTTGAAAGGTTCTGCTTATCATCGCTCGCTCTTAAATTGGACTGTAACAGTTGTCTCTGTGCTTTTATGCCTACTGGCTCTACCTCTACGCTTTCCAGGTCTGGAACTAGCAGGCATTGGTCCTAACTGGCTGCTAATCTGGGTAGTGGCTTGGAGCGTTAAGCGGACTGTGTTTCAAGGAGCGATCGCTGGATTAGTCTTAGGGCTCCTGCAAGATGGTATGACGGCTCCTCATCCCACTCATGTTTTAAGTTTGATAGTAGTGGGTGTGTTAACGGCTCGTCTACAGAAGCAGCGATACATCGAAGAAGACTTTATCTCTGTGGCACTGATTGTTTTTGGTATGGCTGTCTTAGCAGAAACTGTGATTGCCATTCAATTTAGTCTGCAAAAGTTTGATGGCGCATCGGTTCAAGCCATGCGGACACTGGCCGAAATCTGGACATACCACCAGCGCACTGCTTTGAGTTCAGCAATTTTGAGTAGTCTTTGGGCTCCCGTCGTTTACTTCCCTCTCAACCGCTGGTGGGAGCATATGGGTCTGCTAGAACAACCTTAAACCTACAATTCTCATCTTGTATGATTTCAGGCTTGGACTAGATGGTAGCAAGTCACGACATGCTGCACCGCAGATACGAGATCGCTGAGGATACAGGTGGGTTGCAATCGCTCTAAATAACGTCTGCTGCGAATCCCACAAGTCAAGGCGATCGTGGGAATCTCTAACGCTTGGCCAGCCAAAATATCGGCCTCGGTATCTCCAATCATCCAGGATGACTGACCCAAGTCACCGCGCAACCCTTGCTCCAGCGCAGCTTTGACTAACAATTGAGTTTTGTAGTCAGCGTAGTTTTGGTAAGCCGCTTGGTCGTTATCAGCGCCATAAATACCGCTAAACAAATCTGCCAAACCATATTCTTGCAAGATCTGAGTCGCTTGCTGTTGGCATCGTAGCGTCACTAAAACCAGCCTGATACCTTTTGTATGCAGTAGTTTGAGCGCCCAGCGCACTCCTGGCTGCAGCCGATCCTTCTGAAGCAGGGTCGGCTGATTTACGATTTGGCCAACTCGCTGTAAGAACACATCAATTTGTGATTGCTGAACGAGTCCAGAGCGCATTGCGATCTCTACATCTGGCACTCGATCTTGTTTCATCTGCCAGAACTGTTCTTTACTGAGCAGCTGAATGGGTAAGGTAGTTCCTTGAGCTTGGTAAGTCGCTTGAGTGTCGGCGAGTCCTAGTTGGTAGGTGCTGTAGTAGCGCTCTGAAACATCAATAATGGGACCATCAAAGTCGCAAAATACTGTCAGCCCTGATGAAGATGGAACGGAAAGCCCTGTTTGACTCCGATATAACTCGTAGAGATGCAAACTTGCGGGTACAACACCTGTCATAAAGGTTACCTGAGGGCTACAAGCCGATACACTTCTTCACTTTAGTTGATTAAAACATAAGTTGTCATGCCTTTTAGGCTGCTTCTGCTATCAAAAAAATTTATACATGGAATAACAAGGCAACGAAAGGTTAGCAAAATTAACCTTCGTCTATTTTTGTTGATACGCGCAATTATTTTGTATCCTACTATACTTTTCATCAATGAGCTGAGTTTGCAATTTAGGGGATCGCGTTTTTTACCAGCTCAGGTACAGCTTTTCGACCTTAAGCACCTTGTTATCTACTAAATAATTCAGGCACCTATAGCTAAAACCGTAAGCCCAATCCACAAAACTTCCTCAGCTATTTAGCCAAGGAAGTATGCCATCAAAATAGAGTTAGTCAAGTAGGCGCTGTGTAGCTACGCAAATTAATCCAGTCTATTGAACAGCGGGTACGAGAGGCAGATCAGCCGCTTGTTCTAGATTACTCATATTACCTAAGTTCACCTTACCCTGCGTCAGGAAACGGAATGTCTCCTGGTAAAGACTTTGCCAGAAACGATTACTCATGTTCTGGCTTACCTCAGTGGGGTCCACCATTGGGTGAGGCACTAAGTCTTGAGCTGGGTATAGGTAAGAGTAATGCCCTTGGTGATTACCACCGATTTCCCGAAAGAAAGTTTGATTCGTCTTCACATCAGCCGCATCCTCGTTCTCAGTCAGCACTAAGAAGGTGGGAATATTTTGTAAGGTACGAGTTTGCTTGGAGTTCAGGACAAAGGAGCTGCCAAAGCGATCGGCTGCCGTTAGCGCTCCCACAGGGAATTGCAGATCAGGGTCCCAACCTAGTTCTTTGATATCCAGCGGACCTGCCATATTTACATATTGCCGATGTTCTTCTCCATCAACTTTGAGGAGAGGGGCATAAGCCACAACGCGATCGATGCGATCGGGACGAGCTGCAGCAAGACCTAGAGCGACAGCACCCCCAACTGACAAACCCACCGTATAAACCGGGCCTGGGAGTGCATCCAATTCAGCCAATCGAGCTTTTGCTTCGCTCAAGTATTCTAGGTGAGAGGAGATAAAGTAGCGCTCAAAGTCGGGATCATCTGGCCGACTAATAGCTTGCATCATATCTAGTAGGCGAGGCTCAATGGCTAGCAACCTCGCTAATAAAGCGATACGTTGGGTCGCACTGGGGCGGCGATCGCTGGGGTTAGCCGATAGATTAGCAAAATAGTTTTGTAAAACAGGGTCTTGCTGAACTTTCCGGCGTAAAGGCTCAGCAAGCTCAGGCTTGAGATCAACTTGGGGCCAATGTTTGTTGGGCAGCGCAAAGGCATGACCGGCTAGGGTTGCTTGATAAACATTGAACCCATTCTGGAATAAGTATTCAGCCAAGCGCCACATTTGATGGGGTTTTGCACTGAAACCATGAAACATCAGGATAGTGCCATGAACAGTTTGCCCAGGTTCGTGAAAGAGGTAGTAGGGGTAGGCACCCGAACGACGATCTGGGTTGGCATCAATAGTGGCAACGTAAGCGGCGATCGCTTGCTTCGTTTGGGCTAGTTGTTCCGCACTGGGGGTGGTACTGGTCTGCAAAGCGGGATTCATAAGGGTGATCCTAGAGGGTAGAACAGGGTCATTGAATAAGCCTCAACTAAGACTCAAACATAGACCTTTACACCGAGGCAAAAGCTTGAATGGTCAGGATAGCGTTGTTGAATACCACATAACTCTATTGAGTCATTCCGCATCTAATATTCTTTATAAAAAACTTTTCCTGTGACTGGGGCGATCTAGTTAGGCATCTAGTTAGACGATCGATCTAGGCGATTTATGGGGCAATCTTATGGAGCCATTTATAGGGCAATTTAGAGGGGCGATCGCGGCTTCTGTTACAAATTCTTCTACTTGCAAATTCTCCCACCCACTTTTAAATCCAAGCACTAGAATCGATCTACTGACGTGCTGCTCGCATGTAGCACTGTTTCCATTCAGGCAAGCTTGAAACTTGGCTCTGTCAGAGCCCCCTCTTTATGAAACGGTCAATTCAATGCCCATCGTGTCTGACACCCCTGGGTACTCTCAACTATGACAGCATTCCTCAGTTGAGATGCACCTCCTGCCAACGCAAATATGGTGTGGTTTACGGCAAGCTCTCTCAACGGAGTTCTATGCGAGAGGTGCTGCTTTACCTCACCGCTAAGCTGCCTAGGTTCTATAAACGGCACTATGAATTCCGCATTATTACGCCAAGCAGAAGTCTTCAAGTCTTGAAGTTTTCCGTTCCAGGAGCAGAGGATGGGATTCCGGTGCGTCGGGGCGATATGATTTCGCTGCTCTATACCACCCAAGGCTATGTCCTGAAAAAGTTAATCGCAATTACCAACCATACGACAGGTAGCGATTATCTTTTACCCTCACCTGTGCCTAGCCCTGGTTATTTAGTGGCCACTCGTGGCACCGTCTCCGCCACGGTGTTTTTGTCTTTGCTGTTGACTGGGGCCAATATCTTCCTGCTATCAATGCTGAGTGCAGCTAGTCTCTTACTCTACGCGAAGCTTGCTCATACGGCTCAGCTAACAAGTCCTCCGCTGCAAATGAATGTGCAGGAGGAGTCACGCTTACTCGCCGATCAGAAACTCCTTACTCAGAAATACAGCTTAGAGCAGCGTTTGGGCGAACTAAAGCATGAGTCTGCTGCGAACCAGGCGCTGATCAGCCAACTGGACTCGCTCAAACGTAAAATGTTGCAGTTTGATGACAAGCTTTATGCCAACCGGATTCGTCGCACCACGAGTGCCGTAGGCATCTTGAGCAAGCAGATGAGTAATAACCAGCGGCTGGTTAGTGAGTACTCACGCATGATCAAGATGATTGAGATTGAAGTGGAGACGGCACAAATTGCCGACCAGCTCCCTGACGCCGAGAACTTTACTAAAACGATTCTGCGTAAGTTAGCAGAACTGAAGCACGTCGAAGAATACAACCAAAACTTAAGATTTCAGCTAGAAGCCAATGAAGAAGTTAGACGGATGCAAGCTTAAGCTTTGACTGACTCAGATAAGTCACGCCATAAGCCCCAACTAACTGCGTGAGGCAAATGCACCCTAAATTTAGGGCAAAGTCATTTCAAAGGCAGCTTGATTATCAAAAATTGGAAAAACTTTGTCGAGCTGAGTCAGCTCAAAAATGATGCGGACCGAAGGTGAAATTGAGCATAGAACTAGCTGACGGCCCAAACGCTGGGCAAAGCTAAGCGCTCCGACTAACACCATTAGTCCAGAACTATCTAGAGAATCCACTTGAGCCATGTCCACTAATATGTCTTGTGCAGGGGTCGAAGCAACTTTATGCTTCAACTGGTTCTGCAAATCAGTGGCATTGACTCCATTGAGATGACCAGAAACTTGAAAAACTTCAAATTGGGGGCGGGAAGGTGCGTATTGCATCATAAACCCAAGTGCAGGGGGAAATTGCTTAGATGCTCCCAACCATAAACGCTATGGGCTTTGGAGTAGCTAGATATAACCAGCGGTTTACCTAATCTTTAGGTTACTAGCTCGAATGGTTTAACTCCTCTTCGTACTATCTCTCACTCGTTTTAAGGAATCGAGCTGGCACTAAAAAAATTCGAACCCCTGGCAAGGAGTCCGAACTTTTAGATTTAATCCAGTTTTAGGAGACGCTTAAACAAAGAGGTGAAGCAGTAGACACACCAAAACTAAACATCCCCCTGTTAGGTAAAACCGTGACACAATTTGGTTTTCTGACCAACCGGAAAGCTCTAGATGGTGATGTAGGGGGGCCATTTTGAATAGGCGCTTGCCGACTCCGTCAGGCCCTTTAGTCGCCTTGAAATAGCTGACTTGCGCGATTACTGATAGGGTTTCTGCTAGGAAAAGGCCCCCGAGTATTAGCAGTGCCCATAGAGTATTGGTGATTAGAGCGATCGCAGCTAAGGCTCCCCCTAAGGCCAAGGAACCCGTGTCTCCCATGAAGACGCGAGCGGGGTTCCGGTTATGCATTAAGAAGCCCAGACAGCCACCACTGAGGCAACCACAAAATAACATTAATTCGGGATGAGTTGGTGCAACCAAAGCACCTAGACCCAAGAGAGCGATCGCTCCGGTGCCGCCTGCCAGGCCATCAAGACCATCGGTGAGGTTGGTGGCATTGCTCTCGGACACCAACACAAACCAAGCCAAGGGCCAAAATAGCAATCCTAAAGGCAGTGCCAGTCCAAAGGGAAGAGCCACCGTGGTAATGCTTTCACCTTGAGTCAGCATCAGCCAAAGACAGAACAGCCCGCCAAACAGCACTTGCAGGGCGAGCTTCATTCGGGGCGAGATGCCTTTATTGGACTTGCGGCGTAATACTTGCCAGTCGTCTAACCAACCGATGAAACCGTAGCCGAGTGTCAGGGCTGAGACTGCTACTACATTGGCATTAAATCCAGACCAGAGCAGCGCGATCGCCACCGCCGCAGGCACAAAGAAAATACCACCCATCGTTGGGGTGCCTGCCTTCTTTAAGTGGCCTTGGGGTCCGTCTTCCCGAATAAATTGCCCGGTTTTCAGCGCCCGGAGCAAGGGTACAGCCCAATAACCTAATGCGGCGGTTACTAGGCCACAAATCCACAACGGCAAAGTCAACGAAAGCCCTTGCCAGAGGGGACGGTTGGCAAACCAATCTAGCGCTGAGGCGGCAAAGCTCAGTCCTGTCCACAGCGTTAGCAGCAGCATCGTCCCAGTCAGCTTGATGGATCGGTCAGAAAATAGTTTTGCGTCCACTGGATTGTCATCTCACTTCACACCACACATGCCAAAGATTTCGAGCTGATCTTTGGAAATTCAGGACAAAATTTTACCCATTTGGGCGATTGCCAAACATAGAGCGATACCAACTCGCTCTATTCATCTAGATCGAGGGCATCGTCGTCATCGTCATCGGTGTCATAGGTGCCATCATCAACCGCCATAAGCTCGGCGATTTCTTCCTCATTATCGGAGTAGTCGAAATCTTGACTATCGCGAGCCAACAGACGACCATTTGCCTCCAGCCAGTCTAAAATTGAAGACTCTTGCTGTAATGGAATGATGGGAGCGCGTTCGCTACGAGCGTGCTGCCGCAAAGAAGGGTTGTACATGCTAAGGTTCGGCCTAGAGTAGCTACTTTTTTATTCTGACGAACGGAGATGCCCAGAGTCTACCACCGAGTGGTGAATTTCGTGAAGACATCTCTAGCGGATATTTGGGTTGAAGTCAAGAAAGGCCTCAAAAGATTTGTAAAGTTGCTCTAACACTTATCAAGTTGCTGTAACACGATCAAGATCAGACCAGCTAGTAGAGGTCAGCTCCGATGTTAGGCAAGGCAGAATTATTAGAAGCGATCGCAGGGAAGAATCGAGGTTTGCTCGCGACAGAGCGTGATCAACTGGCTATATTAGCAGCGATCGCTCAATTGGAAGACCGCAATCCTACCCCACGACCGACGGAAGCCAGTGATCTTTTAGACGGCAACTGGCGTTTACTCTACACAACCAGTCGCGGTCTACTCAATATTGATCAATTTCCTTTGCTGAAGTTAGGTCAAATTTACCAATACATTCGGGCTGCCGAAGCCAAAATCTATAACTTAGCGGAAGTGCATGGCTTGCCCTATCTAGAAGGGTTGGTCAGTGTTGCAGCCCGCTTCCAAGCGGTTTCAGAGCGACGAGTCGAGGTAAAGTTTGAGCGCTCTGTGTTGGGTTTGCAGCGGCTGCTCGGCTATCAGTGGCCATCTCAATTTGTGCAACGGCTGGAGTCTGGGGAAAAATTCTTCGCGATCGACTTTAGTATTGCAGACCGAGATCAGCAAGGCTGGCTAGATATTACTTATCTCGATGCCGACTTACGCATTGGGCGGGGCAATGAAGGCAGCGTTTTCGTCTTGACCAAAGTGCGAGAGTAACCATGCAGAGCCATTGGGAGACCAACTTCGACATTGCCAATAATGTTGCGGTTAATGGGGCGATCGCTGACAGCGCCGAGCCTAGGTTGCGGCTGTCTCAGGGGCAATTGAACCTGCTAGAGAGTTGCCCCCGGAAGTTTCAACATATTTATCTAGAGCAACTCGGCTCACCCTCCACCCCAGAACAACAAGCCCATCAGGCATGGGGCAGCCGTTTTCACCTATTGATGCAGCAGCGGGAACTGGGATTACCCATCGATGCCCTCATGGCAGAAGATGCTCAGATGCAGCGCTGCATCAATACCTTGCTAGCCGCAGTTCCAGAAATTGTCGGGCTGGCTACTCCTTCAGATGCTATTTGGCGACAAAGTGAGCACCGTCGGACTTGCAGTGTGCAAGGGTATCCGATCACGGTGATTTATGACTTGGTCATGCTGGAGGAGCAACAAGCCAGAATTCTAGACTGGAAAACTTACCCTCGTCCGCCGCAGCAAAACTGGCTCGCGCACAATTGGCAAACTCGTCTATATCCATTTGTGCTGGCAGAAACTAGTGCCTATCTACCAGAACAAATTTCTTTGACTTACTGGTTCGTGCAAGCTCAGGATGACCCAACGAAGGCCCCGTTACCCCAAAACCTCACCTTCCCCTACAGTTCCACCTGGCATGAGCAGACACGGCAAGAGTTGACGCAACTGCTACAGCAACTCACAGACTGGCTTGAACAATATCAGCAGGGCGAACCGTTTCCCCAAGTCAACGTAGCTATAGAACGCTGTGACGATTGCCAGTTTTCGGGCCGCTGTCAGCGTCACTCTAGTGATTTGGAAGTCGCTCCGGTAGCAGATTGGTTAGCAAACCTCGACCGCATTGATGAAGTGATGCTCTGAAGCGACAAATATCAATGATATCGCCGCCATGCAGCAATACTGCACTCCCACTCCGGTTTCTACGACTAGCGGAATAGATGGGTAATCGTTAGACTGGCTTCATACCAGAGAGAGAAGATTTTTCTACCACTCCTCCGGATTCTTACGATGAAAGATTTTGGGCGAATCCTGGTTGAGAAGACTGAGGCCATAGTTGAGCAGTGGGTAGAAGCAGTGCATCAAGATCAGCACATTGAAAGTGCAGATGACCTCTCTCCGACAGCGATTCGCAATCATATTCCTCACGTCTTGGCCGCAATGGCTACTGTACTTTGTGAATCTCAGGACAGTAATGTGCAGGAGCTAGTGGCTGCCAGTCTTAATCATGGGATTTGGCGGGCGGAGCAGGGATTTGACCCCAGAGAAATTGCGCGGGAATATTGCCTGCTGCGCTCAGAAATTTTCACAGCATTACAGACTGAGTTACTACAGGCAGAGCCCGCCGCCATCATTCGAGCGTTTCGGCTGATTGACGTGGTGGTGGATGAGGCGATCGCTCAATGCTTCAAGAGTTATGTAGAAGAGCGACTCCGAGAATTGGACCAACTGCAAAGCCAGCTTGCCCTCACCAATCAAGAGTTAACCCGCTTGGTTCGCACCAGCCAAGAGAATCTTTCTTTATTAGCCCACGAACTCAAAACGCCGCTCAATTCCATCATTGGCTACTCAGAACTCTTTTTGCGTCAGCAGCAGCGGCAACAACTTGAAGTAAAAGATAACTTTCCGAGTATCGAGAATATTGAGCGGGTGCTACGGCATGGCCGCGGTCTATTGCGCTTGATCAATAATGTTTTAGAGCTATCGCGTTACGAAGCAGGCAACATGCAGCTTCAGCTGACTGAAATTGATGTGCGCTTAGTCGTCAATAGCGTGATGGAAATGCTAGAACCCGTAGCGCTAGCAAAAGGACTGATCCTAGACATCGATTACGATGCGGCTCCTGCCAAGATCGCAACCGATCCTCTCCGCTTGCAGCAGGTCATTACTAACTTGATTAGTAACGCGATTCGCTATACCGATACAGGGACAGTTCATGTCCAGTGTCACAGCTTACCCGATCAACGCTGGTCGATCGCGATCGCTGATACAGGGCTGGGCATTAGTTCTGAAGACCAAGTACGAGTCTTTGATCCTTACTTTCGAGTCAACGATCATTCCCCCTCGGTATTGCCCGAGAGTACTGGCCTAGGCTTAGCCATCGTGGCGCGATTGGTGCAGTTGTTGCAGGGTCAAATTCAACTGGTGTCGGAGTTGCATGTAGGCTCTACCTTCACCGTCGTTTTTCCGCAACATATTTCAGCCGCCAATCCGTCTATCGGCCTTACCAGCTTGGTCAGGTAAGCTTTAATGCTGAAGAGGTAGCCAATCAAAGGCAGCAAAATTCTTTCCCTCGTACGAGGCGAGAGTCAACGCGGGCTGGTTAAGCTACTTCTAATCAGCAGGCGATCGCAGCCAAACGGCAAGCAGCAATATGGTGGACTTTGGGCAACTACTGACCGACAAGATAGAGATCATTGAGCAAAATTGGGTGAGTGCGGTACGGCAGGATAGCCAGATCGAGATCGCTCAGGAGCTGACTTACAAAGCCCTGCGCAATAGCTTCCCCAAAGTTTTGCAGGCAATGGCTAGCATTTTGTCGAATGACGGAGAAGGAGACCTACAAAAGCTAGTCGAAAGCAGTTTAGAACATGGCATCGTCCGCGCCGAGCAAGGATTTGACCCAGCCGAAATCGCCCGTGAGTACCGTCTACTACGCGCCGTGATCTTTGAAACTTTGGAAACCGGATTGTTGCAAAGTTCACCCAAAGAACTACTGCGAGCTGTGCGTTTGATTGATACGGTAATTGATGAAGCGATCGCTCGTTGTTTTAAGAGTTATACCCACGGACGGCTGAAAGAACTAGAGCAACTACAGACGCAACTGAAGCTCACCAATCAAGAGTTAACTCGTTTAGTGCGGGCCAGCAAAGAGAATTTGTCGCACCTAGCCCATGAACTCAAAACTCCCTTAACTTCCATCATTGGCTACTCGGATCTGTTTTTACGTAAACACCGACAGCCAGAGGAAGATAAAGATAACTATCAAGAGTTGGAGCACATTGAGCGCATTCTCCGCAGCGGTCGGCAGTTGCTCCACTTGATTAACGATGCTTTAGAAATTTCTCGGTATGATGCTGGCAGGATGAAGCTGCACCCAGCACCAATTCAAATACGAGGCATTATTCAGCAGACTTTAGAAATTGTTGAACCTTTAGCTCGCAGCAAAGACTTGCAGTTAGTAGTTGACTGCGATCGCGCTCCTGAAGAAGTTGTTACTGACGCTTTACGCTTGCAGCAGGTGTTGATGAATCTGCTCAGTAACGCCATTCGCTATACCGAGACAGGCTCGATTCATATCACCTGTGAAACCCAACCCAACCAAACTTGGGCGATCGCGATTAGCGATACAGGAGTTGGGATTGAGCCTGACAATCAAACTCAGGTTTTTGATCCCTATTTTCGAGTCATGCCCAATAACCAATCCTATCTGTCGAATAGTACAGGCTTAGGACTGGCGATCGTGGCACGATTAGTTAAACTGCTGCAAGGTGAGGTCGAGTTGGCCTCTCAAGTGGGAGTTGGCTCTACCTTCACGGTGACTTTGCCACTGGAGGTTAAACCTGCTGAAGGGATGCTGCCTCAGGAATTGTCTCTCCAGAGCGAGTAAGTGGCCGGACTATCCAGGCAGAGGTGAGGTCTTCGAGGACTTCGTGGTGATGGGTTAGCGCTAGTTCATCGGTCATTAGGACTTGTAGCGTGGGTAGATAAGCGCCTTGCTCCGAGATTTGATGACCATAGCCCACTAATTTGCCCAACTGCCCAGTCATTTGATGTTGTACGGAATCGCCAATCGTAAACATAGCTAATTCAACTCCTGCTCTAATCTTGAGTGAAGTAGTGATCGAGGAAGTTCAACACATAATTCCGGAGGTCAAAATACTCGCGAGAGTTACGCATTGCAGCGCGATCGCGGGGATGAGGAAAGGGGACATCTAAAATTTCACCAATCTTGGCCGCAGGGCCATTGGTCATCATGACGATGCGATCAGACATATAAAGCGCCTCATCGACATCGTGGGTAATCATCATTACGGCCTGCCGTTGGTTCTCCCAAATATCCAGCACTTGCCGTTGCAACTTGCCTCGCGTCAAGGCATCCAGCGCCCCAAACGGTTCATCCATCAGCAGCATCTTGGGCCGAATCGCGAGCGCCCGCGCAATCCCGACTCGTTGCTTCATCCCACCCGAAATTTCGTCTGGATATTTGTCGGCGGCAGCAGTAAGATTCACCATCGCCAAATGTTCATTGACGATCTGCTGTTTCTCACGAGCAGGGACGCGCTTTAGCACCTCATCTACTGCTAAGCGAATGTTTTCCCGGACTGTCAGCCACGGCAACAAAGAGTAGTGTTGGAATACCATCATCCGCTCGGCTCCTGGCTTGCGGATTTCTCTGCCTTCTAGCCTAACAGACCCACCACTGGCCGTTTCTAAACCCGCAACAATCTTCAACAAGGTTGATTTACCGCAACCCGAGTGACCAATGACAGAGATGAATTCATTTTCACCAATGGTCAAGTCAATACCATCTAAAACGACAGACTCGCCCCCACCCGCTGTGGGATAAGCTTTGACCAAGTTCTCAATTACCAAGAAACCACCCGGATGAGTTGGGGTGCGACTATCAGACTCAGCAAACTGGCTAGTGGATTTGACCATGATTAACTCCGAAGCGGCTACGAGGTAAGGAACAAAACCTTAAGAGAGGAAAAATCGTTGGGGTGCGTTAGCGCGAATAGCAAAACTGTTGAGATAACCCACGGGATCGCTGGGGTCAAATCCCTTCTTATCAATAAATACTTCCGGTGACTCGACTTTGTAATCTTCTTGGGGAGAGGCGATCCCCATTTCAGCAGCAATCTCACGATATAAATCAGCTCGCCAACCTTGGGTGGCCAGTTCTTCGGCGTTCTTAGGAAATTCTTTGATTTGTCCCCAACGCGCTGCCTGTGTCATCAGCCAAATACTACGCGATCGCCACGGGAAGGTAGAGTGTTCGTTGGGTTGCTTGGGGATGTTGTCAGGGATATCAAAGAAAATCGTGGTATCGAGTGAACGATCAATTCGCTCTTTGCCATCAAAGCCGCCGTAGTTATACTCCCCGATGATCGCGGGACGGGTGAATTTGGGTTTCGCTCCCGTAAACGATCGCTCGGAAATGAGTTGAGCAACTTCAGCCCGATTTTCCGGTTTGCTGCAATACTGGCAAGCCTCAATCATGGCTTTGACTAAAGATCTGTAGGTTTTGGGATTTTCGTTGATGAACGATTCCATCACACCCAACAAGCGATCGGGGTGTCCCAACCAGATCTCCTTTCCCTGAGCAAACGTAAATCCAATGCCCTCCTTTCCTTTACCCAAAGGGCTAATGGCACGGCTATTCCACGGCTCCGCCACCATGTAGGCTTGCATTGCCCCAATCCGCACATTGCTCACCATCTGCGGTGGTGGAATAATGATGACGCGAAATTCCTTTAGCGGGTCTATTCCTGCGGCGGCGGCCAGATAGCGGACAAAGTATTCATAAATGGCAGAACTGAGCACCACTGCCCAAACTCGCTGCTCGGAGGGTTGATTTTCAAAATAGTTTCTGAAGTCACGACCAAAGGCTTCTAGGTCACCGTTGTAGTCTCGCCAGGGCCGAATGCCTGCATCCCACATTTTGCGATTCATGGTCATGGCGTTTCCGTGGCGATGAATCGTCATCGCGGCACAGAGTGGTGCATGTCTGGCTCCCTCAGCGCCAATCCGGGCGTTAGTTACGGCTCCAGAAACCACGGGAGCGGCATCGGTACGGCCAAATATGATGCCATCGCGAGAAGTTGCCCAACTGGCTTCTCGGTTGAGTTTTACGTTGAGACCATACTTCCGGAAAAAGCCTTTTTTCCAGGCGATCGCAAACGGCGCGCAGTCATTCACGGGCACATAGCCCACCGTGAGATCCGGTTTCTCCAGATCTTCTGGCCTGACTACCTGTTTGATAGCTAAAGCTTCTTCGGTTAAACCTTTAGCGCTGCGATCGCCACTAATGCTACAGGAGGCAAGAGTCGTGCCTACCGCAGCAGATCCCATCCCCTTAAGAAAATCTCGTCGGGTCCATTGATGCTCAAATGTATCGCTCATAGTCGAAAAAGTTTTTAGCGATTAGGTCAGAGGCTATTTGACGACTGCTTGTCACCACTCAAATCGCCCCCTAGCCCCCAATTCTGGGGGAATTGGTGAGGGTCTAGAAATTAGTGCCCGGTGTAGTGCGATGGGTGACCAGCTGTTCTACCTTGCTAACGGCGTAGTCGAGCAACAATCCTGTGACACCAATGACCAAAATCGCGAGGAAGACTGAGTTCAAGTTTAGGCGGTTCCACTCATCCCAGACGAAAAAGCCAATCCCAATACCACCTGTGAGCATTTCTACAGCTACAATCACTAGCCAGGCGATACCCAAACTGATCCGTAGGCCAGTAAAAATATAGGGTAGACTCGCAGGCCAAATGATTTTAGTAATGCGCCGCCAACGAGGCATTTCTAAGACTCGTGCCACATCAATGTAGTCTTGGGACACGCTAGAAACACCCAACGCAGTATTAATAATTGTTGGCCATAAAGAGGTAATAAAAATGACGAAAATAGCAGAAGGATCAGCCAAGTTAAAGATAGCTAAGGCGATCGGCAACCAAGCAAGCGGTGAGACAGGTTTAAAGATTTGAATCACCGGATTGAGCGCCATCATAGCGGGCTTAGACATACCCACCAAAAAACCAATTGGAATCGCTACGATCGCTGCCAAGAAAAACCCTAGGATCACTCGGCGTAGGCTAGCTAGGAGCAACCAACCAATGCCCAAGTCACCTGGGCCGCGCCGATAAAATGGATGCAAAATGTAATCCAAATTAGCGACTAAAGCTTCTGGCGGGGTCGGCATTAAGTCAGGATTAAAGATGGCTGCCAACCACCACAGCAAGATAATGCCTAAAAACCCGAGGGCGGGGAGTAGCACCGTATCTCGGATCAAAAATGGCTTGGTTCGTCGCCAAGCTACCTGTCCTGCAACTGCAATTGCAGCAAGATTGAGTTGAAGCATTGATTTATCTCAGAGTCGAGGCGGGTACAAGTAAGTCGTCGCTATACCAACCAAGGACACTGCAAAGACCAGAATGAAAATGCTGATCTTCAGTCTCCTCCCAATGCCGACGGAGTTAGCTGACGGGCTAGGACTGAGAGATGTCCCCCCTGGCTGCTTTTTAGAAATAAAGCTTGCTCAAGATAAGCCCCAAATTTTGGTTCCTCCGCTCCAGTTCTTAACTCTAAAGCTTTCGGCTTTAAATAAAGCGATCGCACTTTTAGACGCTGGATTAGGCTAACTTACTTATTGAATTCCCCGCAGTCTATCACTAGTTTTTGCGATCGGCAATCATTCTTGAGATGGAAGCAAAAAATTGTTACTAAATCATTGACTTCTAAGGCTAAGAGCGACTTTCAGGACTCAGTTAGAGGTTAATTAAGATAGTAGTAAAAGCTACAGTCAACTAAATATAAAACTAATTTTTCTACAATTAAGAACGAGTAATTCTATTAAGAATTAACTCCCTAACTCTAGGTTTAGTAATTCCTACCACGCTTTTTATTTATAGTAATTTGAGAGCATTTAGACAAAATTTCCGTCGAGGATCAAGAGCGATCGCGTGAGTTCTGGCCCCGGTTCCTTGTTATGCTGAAACACTGGACTCGCTATTGATCGAAACCATGCCTGCGCTGACTAACCCGTCGATTACTGCTTTTCCTCTCGCCGCTGTTGTGGGCCAAGAAGCCATCAAGATGGCGTTGTTACTAGCTGCCGTTGACCCTGGCTTGGGTGGCGTAGTGATTGCAGGTCGTCGCGGCACCGCCAAGTCAGTTATGGCGCGGGCAATTCACGCCCTGTTACCCCCCATTGAAATCGTCAAAGGCTCCGCTTGCAACTGCGACCCCAACAATCCCCGCGAGTGGGATGACCAACTGCTGCTTGAGGCTGCCAACGGTCAAATGCCTGTAATTGGGGGTCAGCCTCTCCCCTTCACCGAAGTTATTCCTTCACCCTTTATTCAGATTCCGCTAGGTGTGACTGAAGACCGCTTGCTCGGTTCGGTTGATGTCAGCCAGTCAATCAAGCGTGGGGAAACCGTTTTTCAGCCCGGATTGTTGGCTGAAGCGCATCGTGGCGTGATGTATGTCGATGAAATTAACCTCCTAGACGACCAAATTGCCAATCTTCTGTTAGGCACCCTGACCGAAGGGCGCAACCAAGTGGAGCGGGAAGGCATTAGTTTCCAGCACCCCTGCAAGCCGTTGCTGATTGCCACCTACAACCCCGAAGAAGGTTCGCTACGAGAGCACTTGCTGGATAGAATTGCGATCGCCCTCTCTGCGGATGCCGTTTTAGGGATTGATGAGCGGGTGCAAGCGGTAGACCAAGCTACTCAGTACGCTAACTCTCCCCAATCTTTCTTAGAGCAGTACGACGAAGATTTAGACGGCCTCAAAACTCAAATTGTCTTGGCTCGCGAGTGGCTAAAAGATATCCAAATTCAGCCAGAACAAATTGCCTACCTCGTCAATGAAGCGCTACGGGGCGGGGTGCAAGGCCACCGGGCAGAACTGTTTGCCGTGCGAGTTGCCAAAGCTCATGCAGCATTAGAAGGACGAGCCAGCGTCAATGCCGAGGATTTGCGGCGAGCTGTAGAACTGGTGATTGTGCCCCGATCCACAGTCGTTCAAACCCCGCCCGAAGAGCCACCTGCGCCCCCACCGCCACCGCCCCAACAAAATCAAGACGAACCGCAGGACGAATCTGAGCAAGACCAGGACGACCAGGAAGAAAAAGAAGAGCAGGACGAACCAGAGCAAGAGCAAGAACCGCCCAACGTTCCGGAAGAGTTTATCTTTGACCCCGAAGGCGTGATTCTTGACCCATCTGTGCTCTACTTTGCTCAGATGGCGGCTAATCGGCAGGGTAAGTCGGGTGCTCGGACAATTATCTTCTCGGAAGATCGGGGCCGCTACATCAAACCGATGTTGCCGAGAGGCCAAGTCCGACGGATTGCAGTAGATGCCACGCTACGCGCTGCCGCCCCTTACCAGAAAGCCCGTCGTCAACGGCAACCTGATCGTCGGGTAATTGTGGAGCAACCCGATATTCGGGCTAAGCGCTTAGCTCGGAAGGCTGGAGCCTTAGTTGTGTTCGTGGTTGATGCTTCTGGCTCAATGGCGCTGAACCGCATGCAGTCGGCTAAAGGTGCTGTCTTGCAGTTGTTGACCGAAGCCTACCAAAACCGTGATCAAATTGCCCTGATCCCCTTCCGAGGCGAACAGGCAGAAGTGCTCCTACCTCCCACTCGCTCGATCGCGGCTGCTAGAAAACGGCTCGATCGCATGCCTTGCGGGGGCGGTTCTCCTTTGGCGCATGGCCTGACCCAAGCTGTCCGAGTCGGCATGAATGCCCAACAGTCGGGAGATATTGGCCAAGTGGTGATTGTGGCGATTACGGATGGTCGGGGCAATGTATCACTGGCGCGATCGCTGGGTGAACCGATTCAAGAGGGCGAAAAGCCCGATATTAAAGGAGAATTGCTAGAAATCGCTGGAAAGATTCGCGGCCTGCGAATTCAACTGCTGGTGATCGACACAGAAAGCAAGTTCATCTCGACAGGCTTTGCTAAAGAGCTAGCCAAGCACGCAGGCGGCAAATACTACCATCTCCCCAAAGCGACCGATCGCGCCATTGCCTCGATGGCCAGAAATGCGATCGCCGATGTCAGAACCCGCTAAGCCAGAAAACCAAGCAGCAACAAAAATGCCAGATTGATTAAGTTCAATCTGGCAGATGCAGGAGGATCTGATGTAGGAAAATCTATGGCTAACTTAGATGGCTAATCTGAGATTAGCTAAATTCTAGGGGTCAGTTTGCAATTCTTGAGGCTGGAGATAAGCCACCATCTGCTGGATGCCTCTCTGGATGCGACGAGTCACTGTCATCGGGCTGACCTCGATTCGTTCTGCAACTTCTTTGCGGGACAAGTCGCTGAAGTAAACAAGCTCGATCGCGGCTCTTGTCTTGTCTTCTAGCTGGCTCAGCGCTCTCTGCAACTGCTGACGGTCTTCTTCGAG
>NZ_JACJPA010000126.1:0-2500 GCF_014695845.1 Trichocoleus sp. FACHB-591 | reverse complement strand
GGGTAACGGTGTGCCTGTTGAAGAATGAGCCGGCGACTTATAGGCAGTGGCAGATTAAGGCGAGAATGCCGAAGTCAAAGCGAAAGCGAGTCTGAAAAGGGCGAATAGGTCACTGTTTATAGACCCGAACCCGGGTGATCTAACCATGTCCAGGATGAAGCTTGGGTAACACCAAGTGGAGGTCCGAACCGACCGATGTTGAAAAATCGGCGGATGAGGTGTGGTTAGGGGTGAAATGCCAATCGAACCCGGAGCTAGCTGGTTCTCCCCGAAATGTGTTGAGGCGCAGCGGTAACGATTATAGGCGGGGGGTAAAGCACTGTTTCGGTGCGGGCTGCGAGAGCGGTACCAAATCGAGACAAACTCAGAATACCCGTTGAACACGTTGCCAGTGAGACAGTGGGGGATAAGCTCCATTGTCGAAAGGGAAACAGCCCAGACCACCAGCTAAGGCCCCCAAATTGTCACTAAGTGATAAAGGAGGTGGAATTGCCGAGACAACCAGGAGGTTTGCCTAGAAGCAGCCATCCTTAAAAGAGTGCGTAATAGCTCACTGGTCAAGCGATTCTGCGCCGAAAATGAACGGGGCTAAGTGACATGCCGAAGCTGTGGGATTAATAAATTAATCGGTAGGGGAGCGTTCCGTAGTAGTGAGAAGTACTAGCGAGAGCAGGTATGGACGAAGCGGAAGTGAGAATGTCGGCTTGAGTAGCGCAAACATTGGTGAGAATCCAATGCCCTGAAATCCCAAGGGTTCCTCCGGAAGGCTCGTCCACGGAGGGTTAGTCAGGACCTAAGGCGAGGCTGAGAAGCGTAGTCGATGGACAATCGGTCAACATTCCGATACTGATGATGGATAGTGCAGAGGGACGGAGAAGGCTAGGCCAGCCGGATGTTGGTTACCGGTTCAAGTGTCCGAGGTGATGAGGAGCGGTGAAAACGCTCTGAGCTGAGGCATGAGTACGAGGGTCTACGGACCCGAAGTGGTTGAAGTCAGGCTTCCTAGAAAAGCTCTAAGCACGATAATCCATGATTACCTGTACCCGAAACCGACACAGGTGGGATGGTTGAGAATACCCAAGGGCGCGAGATAACTCTCTCTAAGGAACTCGGCAAAATGGCCCCGTAACTTCGGGAGAAGGGGTGCCACCGAGAGGTGGTCGCAGTGAAGAGATCCAGGCGACTGTTTACCAAAAACACAGGTCTCCGCGAAGTCGTAAGACGAAGTATGGGGGCTGACGCCTGCCCAGTGCCGGAAGGTTAAGGAAGTCGGTCAGGCTCTTCGGAGTTGAAGCTGGCGACTGAAGCCCCGGTGAACGGCGGCCGTAACTATAACGGTCCTAAGGTAGCGAAATTCCTTGTCGGGTAAGTTCCGACCCGCACGAAAGGCGTAACGATCTGGATGCTGTCTCAGAGAGAGGCTCGGCGAAATAGGAATGTCTGTGAAGATACGGACTACCTGCACCCGGACAGAAAGACCCTATGAAGCTTTACTGTAGCCTGGTATTGGGTTCGGGCCTTGCATGCGCAGGATAGGTGGGAGACTAAGAAGTTGCTCTTGTGGGAGCAGCGGAGTCAACGGTGAGATACCACTCTTGTGAGGCTAGAATTCTAACCCTAAGCCATTAGCTGGCGAGGGAACAGTATCAGGTGGGCAGTTTGACTGGGGCGGTCGCCTCCTAAAAGGTAACGGAGGCGCGCAAAGGTTCTCTCAGGCTGGTTGGAAATCAGCCGTAGAGTGTAAAGGCAGAAGAGAGCTTGACTGCGAGACAAACAAGTCGAGCAGGGACGAAAGTCGGCCTTAGTGATCCGACGGCACTGAGTGGAAGGGCCGTCGCTCAACGGATAAAAGTTACTCTAGGGATAACAGGCTGATCTCCCCCAAGAGTTCACATCGACGGGGAGGTTTGGCACCTCGATGTCGGCTCATCGCAACCTGGTGCGGAAGTACGTGCCAAGGGTTGGGCTGTTCGCCCATTAAAGCGGTACGTGAGCTGGGTTCAGAACGTCGTGAGACAGTTCGGTCCATATCCGGTGCAGGCGCAAGAGCATTGAGAGGAATCCTCCTTAGTACGAGAGGACCGGGAGGAACGCACCGCTGGTGTACCAGTTATCGTGCCAACGGTAAACGCTGGGTAGCCAAGTGCGGAGCGGATAACCGCTGAAAGCATCTAAGTGGGAAGCCCACCTCAAGATGAGTGCTCTCATGGAGTTAATCCAGTAAGGTCACGGGCAGAACACCCGTTAATAGGTTGTAGATGGAAGTGTGGCAACACATGAAGTCGAGCAATACTAACAGACCGAGGGCTTGACCTCGAATCACAACAGACGTTGGTGACGAAAAGACAAGGGACTATGCAGCCTTCAAGGTTTTGAAGATATTCCTGGTGTTCATGGCGCGGTGGAACCACACTGACCCATCCCGAACTCAGAGGTGAAACGCTGTAGCGGCGACGATACTTTGGGGGCAGCCCCACGGGACAATAGCTCGATGCCAGGG
>NZ_JACJPA010000125.1:0-5690 GCF_014695845.1 Trichocoleus sp. FACHB-591 | reverse complement strand
GCAAAGCTTGCAGGCTTTGACGTTGGTAGGGAGTCGGCATCCCATCGAGCAAGTGATAGATTAGTTCTTGGGCGTGGGCAAGAATGTCCATTGTTCTTGCGGTCTATTAGTTTCACGCCCTTTCTGCCACCTTTTAAGCCTTGGTGCAAGATCTGAGTTAACGGATTACAGCAGTATTGAATGCTGGTGGGAGTTGATTTTTAGCGCCTATTTGCTTATTAGTCTGCATGCTGAGGGCTTTAAGCATTCTCCACAACTCAAGGGTGAGAATGCTGCAGTTTCTTCTTCCCCTCTGTTGCCGTTTAGTCAGCATCCCGACTGGGAGTTGGGGATGACCTGGAAGAGTGCTTTGAACAATTTGCGACTTCTGCTGCAACCGTATTGCTGTTGGGGGTGGTTAGAGTCTTGGTTACAGGTCTTCCCCATTCCTGAACTGAGACAGGGGTTTGAGCAGTTAATGGATTGGATGGATACCTTTCGCCTGTTGCCAAGCTCAGAGCTGGAAGTGGCAGAACTCAAAGTGGCTTGAGTGCAACTGATCAGTTTCCTCTCACCGTAGTAACAAAAGAAGGATGAGATAGGAGGTTGAAAGCCTTACTGTTTGAGCTTCAGTATTGTTGAGAGCGATCCCCATCTTCATTCACCCCTCTATTTCCTAATTCCGGCCTACCTCCAGTTCCGGGATCGCCCAAAAGCGAAAGAGCGGCCAGTTCAGAGTTGGATAACATCTACAATTTTGCGTTTTCTTTTGTGACGGTTGTTGTGGCCTGGAAGTAGTTGGTGGAGTTGATGATGGGCATCAATCTCGTCTTTCCGTTCCTGCATAATGCGTTCAATGACCCTTTGATTGGTGCTGAAGTTCTTCAAACCATTAATGGTGATAGCCCACTTGAGGCCATGAAGCTGGTCGGGGAGGTTGTTATGAGCCATGATGGCGTCGATCGCCCGATTGACGATCGCATCAGCTTCGCCAGTTTTGTATTTACGAGGCTTACTTTCGCCAGTAGCTTCTTCTGCAGTATCTTCAGCCTGGTTAGCGATCGCGGATTGCGTTATTGGAGCTTGTTTTGGTATTGCCACCACTTTAGTTGTCTGTGAATGAGCGATCGCCTTTTGAGCACTATCTTCCTGGCTAACCGCTTGTTGAGAGTGCAATTGGAATTGCATAAACTGAGACATGACATCAATGAGCTTGTCGAGTTTAGATTCCAATCCGTTAGCTATGGGTTGCTCAAGAGATAAATTGCTTATGAATTCAGTGGATTGGATTGGTTCATTAACTTCGCTCTCCTCCATCAGCTCTGGTGCAGTCTCAGTGGTTTCAGAAGTTGAGGCGATCGCCTCTATCGTTTCTGCTTCATCAACAGATTCCTCTTCTGTTGCTCCTGGAGCGATCGCCTCGATAGGTTCAGCTTCCTTTGCCTCATCAACTGCCGCTGCTTCTAACTGAGCCGCTGTTGCTTTCGGGGCTAACTGCTGTAGAGACCAAGCGACCCAAGCTGACATTTTATTGGGTTGGAGTTTGCCGTCAAAGTGTTCGAGAATCTGAGCGATCGCGGCTTGGTCATCTTTCCAAATGCGAAGGCTAGTACGCTGCGATCGCTGCCGTTCCCCGATTTGAGTGTCATCCACCCGATCCTGAAACGGAGCAATCGGCTGAATCCCGCCTAAGCCCAACTTAATACCTTTACGCTTACCGACATACTGAGCAATGACCGAGTCCGCAATCTCAAAATCTGCGTAGTGACGAGAAGCAGCCAGCGATCGCCTGAGTTCAGGATTATGCTCATCGAGGACTGCATAATGGCCTTGAATGGCGGCTCTAAACTCCACTGGGTCTACGCGAGGTTGGACAGTACCAAAAGGTCGCGATCGTGGCGTAGACAGCCCGAAAGAGATGGGTGTAGAGATCGCCCCCAGATCTGGAAGGTCCGAGAAGTGGCGATCGCACGCCGCAGCGACAGCGGGACCAAAGCGAGCATTGACCTCTTTGGCTGGTAGCTCCTGCGTCTCCGGCAACTCCCGTCTAATCTTGGCTAAAGCCTGGCACACCTTCTCCGAGGTCGTCAGCGTGGGAATCTCAAAACAGAGCGTTTGCGTTTCTCCCCCACGTTTGAGCGCCCCGGTAAAGACCACACTTCAGCGCGTCTTGGGTTCAAACTTAGCTGTCGAAAGCAGCTCACTCGAGCGTCTTCCTGTTAGTACTGCCAGAGCAGCAGCCACCTCTGACCACTCCGGTGACTCCAGCAAGCGCACAGCAGTGGCCACAATACCATCTGGATTGTGCAGGGGCTTCACATTTTCATTGCGTTCTGCGACCGATCGCTGCTTCTTATCATTGAGCTGAGTGTATTCCTCAGTCGAGAACTTGATGTAGTTGAGCGAGAAATGGTCATCCCTGAATTGGTCTTTAATCGCCCTACGAGTTTGGTCCATCAAACTCTGCTGTTAGTTGAGTGCTTCAGCCCTGCCCTCGGAGCATTGTGGGTCAATCGCATTCACTTTGAATTGCGGATAGGGTGCTTCTTTTGGGAGGGACAATCGTGCAGGAACCACCTTCACCGAATCTAATTTCGACTGCCATTGCCCCACCGCCCTCATCTAGCATCCAAGATAAAGTTGCTGTGCATCCCCTGAAAAAACCGAAATTATGCTGAAAGATCTGGGCTATCTGGCTTGAGCAGCGTATTATGTGGAAACAATCTACCTAAGTATCAAATTTAGGGAGCTATGCCGGATTGTTCTGCCTATCTACCCTAAATTGGGGTCTTAGACAGAAAGTTTCAGCCCATCAATAGTTGGGCTGCTTAGGTTATCTGTGGGGTAATGGTTTCCAGCTTATCGATGGACGTTCAATCTCCAAGTCATGTAAGGTTAACCGTGGATTGATGCTTTGAGTCTGTTGTAAAGCAATTAATATTGGGTTGGTATGCTTGTAGGCAATTGAGCTAGTCCAATCTAGTTTCTTACTCCACAGAAGGGTAATCAGAAATTTGATCTAGAACCTGTCAATCGTGGACTTACCCTACAAGTAGGAATGGACATATGACAACCCATCAAACAGAAAATATTGCACCCAAGGCGAGTAAGAAATATACCACAGTTGTTTACTTTCACGGGATGGGACGGCAACGACGCTTTGCTGAATTAAGTCGGCTCGTTGATCGGTTAGATCAGCATGCCAATTTTGACAAAAATCAGAATCTCAGAGAGGTTCCAAGACTCAGAAAGATTCGAGCTAAAATAGAGCCCTCTCGAATTTGCGATTTGTCAGACGATGTCGCATTTATTGAGCTGGACTACATACATTCAAAGGATGGGAAATGGCATCGTGATTCGTATCGATTTTACGAAGTCTATTGGGCATATGTTACGGCAGGAGGTGTGCCATTATTTGATGTGATTGCATGGTTGTTTAACCAAACTTTAAACCCTATTCGGTCGATTCTTTCTCCCTGGCGATCGCGAGCTCGTCTGCGTCGAACTTATCTCCACAACTTGTGGTCAACTTTGCAGGGTGACCCATCCAAGTTTTCTGAAAAGTTCCAACAAAATGACTTGAAGAAATTGGTCGAGTATTACGATCAGTTTGAGAGTCCTGGTGCCTGGCATGACTATCCAAGAGGAACTTTTTCAGATTTTATTCAATTCCTAAAACGATCTAAAAGTACTAATCGCTCAGCGTTAATCACGTTAGCAAAGAAATGGCATTGCTACTACTTGAAGTCAGAGTTCTTCAACCAAATCTATTTATTGACCTTGGCGTTGATTCTGCTTCTGGCTGGGCTGACTTTACTCACCTTCGCTTTCTGGATCTTTCAACAACTAGGACTAGTTGGGCTTCCAAAATTCTTGATAGATCAAGGCTTAGAGAGCGTCAGCCAATTATTGACACCTTCCTGGAGTAGTGTATTTGTCTTGGCGTTAGCCCTCTCCGGCGTCTTAGGGCTGACGACCTTTCTACAAGATTTTATGGGAGATGTGCAATTTTGGGCAACATATGCAGAAGATAATGAAAAGTATAAAAAGCGGCAAGAAATTCTGAATGTTGGAGTTCACACGCTGAAACATGTGTTGATGGATGATTCGTGTGAACGGGTTGTCGTAGTGGCACATAGTCTGGGATCGGCGGTCGCCTATGATGTGTTGCGGAGATTGGGGCAATATAGCCGAGCACATGCGAAGCAAACTTCTGCGCCAGCGCTACCTGTAGAAAAACTGGATCAGTTTTTCACTATGGGCTGCCCAATTGATAAAATTCACTATTTCTTTGAAAGCGAGGTAGGTCAATATCACCGATATAACCGGGTCAAAGAGCAAATTTGGGGTGATATGGGCGCGGCTCCCTTCTCTAGAAACTTCAAGCCCCACATTCACTGGGTTAATTTCTGGGATCAGGCAGATATTATTGGAGGAGCTCTAGAATCGCCCGTTCATCGACGCCTGCGAACCACGTCAATCGATAACGTGGAAGTTTTCGACAGCCTCTTTCCGTCTCCTATCAGCAGTCATAGTGCATATTTCGAGAATCGAAACGTAATTGGCATTATGTTTGATGCTATCTTCAATAGCAAATATTCCTTTAGGTCTGGCCCTCATGAGAAGCTAGACTATCAACAGCTTTTGTTAGGTCCGGGTAACGGCTTGATTACAACTAGGGTTTTGCAAGGGTTAACGATTGTATTCCCCTGGTTGATTTTGACCAATATCCTGGCAGTTTTCTTCAAGGCGTCTGACAGTTTGAAGATTGTTTTTAATGTTGGAATCCTTGTAATCTTGGCTTTGTTCCTGATTGTCTGGTTGATCGCAAAACGGGTGCCTGCTGATCAACTATACCTATGGCTGCGGTTCCTAATCTATCGACCTAGTAAAATGGGGAATGCTTCTCCTACTCAATCAGGATAAGCGCATCTAACCCTCTTTCAAGAAACACTTTCGACCCCTATGCATTGTCACATTTTTCTTCACAAACAAAAAATCCTCAAAACATATACGTAGTGAGGAATTGAGCGATCGCCCCTTTCCCTCTGCCCTACCAGCGCGATCGCGAATTTAAGGAAAATACATGGTTTGTATGACAAAACATGACTGTATTTTTCGTTAATGGAAGAGATGTAGCGATCGCTTCAAGAATGCCCAATTATCAATAGAAAGCGGTTGAATGTCTTTAGGGGTAAGGGATTGAGGCCAGTCAGGGAGACCGGATTTTAACAAAAGTTCTTACTTTTGAGAGCGATCGCTCTGGTCTTGGGTTTAAAAGCTGGCAGCAAGTAGATAAGGATGGAAGTTTTGTGCGACAGCCGTGTGGCAGGTGTTGCTGCACTCGGCATCTGGGATGCATATGCAATCCAATTTCCGCCTTGTATTCCGATGGTCAGTTGTGAGTCAGGTGTTGCACAAATTCAGTGAGGAGTTTGAATGGATTGGGCAGCCGAGGAGTTATGGGATGTAGATTTAGGGGATGCAATACCAATGCAAAATTCAGAATTCAAAATTCAAAAAGGATGAGCTATGCATTGTCGCATCTTTCTTCACAAATAGAATAATCATCAAAGAGCTTACGCAGTGGGTAACAAAAGGCTTGAAGCAGATGTGTAGCAAGGGATAGAGCTGCCAAGCACAAAAAAAGATAGGCTTGCTACTTGAGCACAAGCCTACCCCTAAAAATGCTGCCTCTATTCTACCAAGCT
>NZ_JACJPA010000124.1:0-30733 GCF_014695845.1 Trichocoleus sp. FACHB-591 | reverse complement strand
GGTAACTTCAAGTCCAGCAAAACAACATGCGGCTGAAACTGAGCCAGAGTTGAGAAAAAGCTACTGCCCTCTGCCAAACCCAGCACTTGGTAGCCGTGATGAGTGAGGTAGTCGGTCAGTAGTAATCGATTAAAGTCATCATCCTCAACTAACAAGACTCTTATCGCTGGGCTCGGTTCAGAAATCGGGCCATCTGTCATGTCACTGCTTACGAATAAAAGGCAAAACTAACTAAAACCCTAGGTTAGAATTGCAGCTTTTGAGCTTTTCATATTGCATATTGCATACTTTACATGCGCTCTTTACATAGCTCAGTGATCACAAGAAGCCTATTCATCAGTTCCACGTTGCTAAGTGCTAAGCCCGACTGCTAGAGCCATCCGACAGGCGTAGGGCGGGTTGAATGAATGCTATTGTTACGACGCCTAGAGACCTTAAGCAATTCAAGCAAGAAGCCTGCATGATGACTAAGGGCACATTAAGTCACTAGTCATCACTCCATGAATCATTTCATCTTTTGGGCACTTGGGTTTGGCACTTTATGGGGCGGTTTGAAGCTATTTGACGATGAGGTGATTCTGATTGTCTCTATTTTTGTCGGTGTAGGCTTAATCCTGGCTGGGCTGATTATGGCTCCGCTGCCGCTGCAAATTCCGATTGAAATCGCATCAGTTACTGCTTTGTTCAATGTTTGTATGCAGTGTATTCAACGGGGCGATCGCGCTTAATTGATAAACTCCCTTTTTTCTACACGGAATTAAGGGGACTTGTTCATATACAAACTTACAGACTTCCAAACCTGCAAAGTCTCAAACAAACAAAATAACAAAGTTTGAGAGTTTTCAACTTTCAAACTTCGTGACAAACTGACTCTCAAGCTTACGTTGTCTTCGCTATGAAAATAATTTCTGTAGCAGCCGGGAAGGGTGGGAGCTGCAAAACTACTACAGCGCTTGGGTTAGCAACCGTTCTATCAGAGCGCTATAAAGTACTAGTTATTGATTCTGACCCTCAAGGGAGTCTATCTTGGGTAGCCGATAAAGCAGGGGCGGCGTTTGATGTTGCCCAGGAAAGTGACCAGAAGATTTTGAGCAAGCTTCGCAAGGTCGGAGGATACCACGTCCTTATCTGCGATACCCCACCGGGACTGGACAGCAAAATTCTTGCAACCACTGTCGAGCTGTCAGACTACTCGATTCTGCCCTCGCCTACATCACCCCTCGATATTCGAGAGCTAACCAGAACTATTAACCAAGCGATCGCCCCCATTGGCAAACCCTACAGGGTGTTGTTGTCTCGGGTTGATAGCAGACGCATCAATGAGGCGATGGACATTCAGTCTCACTTGATGAGTAAGGAGATTCCAGTTTTCAACGCTGTAGTTCGTGCTCGGGTAGCTCATGAGCGGGCGATTGTTGAAGGCAAGTTGATCACTCAATACCGGGGCGCGGGCGCTAAAGAAGCCTCTGACGACTTTCGGCGAGTTGTAGATGAACTGCTCAGGGACGTAGGGAGTTTGGGTGATGCCTAGGAAAAAGATTACAGACTTACTGAATGACGAACTACAAGACTCTGTAAGTTCGGAACAACTAGAACCTAGAACTTCGGTTGAGCCTGCTCCTAAGACTACGCAAGAGCCAGGCTCTGAGACTAACAATCAAATAGAGTTACAAACTCCCAAACTTACAGAGTCTGAAACTCCTCAACTTCCCAAGTACCTTAGTCTGGAACGAAAAGAGGTGAGGCTGTCAGCAGAGCAGCTAGATGCCCTGACGATGATCACGCGCAGGCTAAATCGCAGTCGAGCTAAGCAGGGAGAGCGCATCACGGACAACACTCTGATTCGTGTGGCGATCGAAATGCTGATTGAGCACAGCGCCAAACTTGAAGGCGTTACAGAAGAAGAACTACTGGAGAGTTACAAGCGGGCTATAAATGATTAAAGCGAGTCAATGGCTGAGGCTTTGAAATGGGCACATCGATGATGTAACTCCTAACCAAAAAACTTGTTTAGTCCAAAATTTTAGTCCAGCTTTATATTTGCTAGTGTCACAACGCCTGTATCTAAAGGCTTTTCAAATTATGACTAATTGCGTGATATGCAATAGAGCAACAAAGGAGCTTGGGGCGATCGCTCATACCTTGGTTGCTAGGAGGCTTCTGTTTATAAGAATTCTTTCAGGCGGTGCAGTAGATCGCCATCTACAACGTATTGGTTATTTGCAATAGGTTGGGCTGTAGCCACAATTGTTTTCAAAAGCTCTTGTTTGGTTTGCCACCTATCTGCTTCTGCTACAAGAATTCTTGCGGGTGTTTGAAACTCTTGGGGGTCATTTTTCATCCTTTTACCTCCAATGTTTTGCATGTAAAGTATCGACGTTAGCATGCACAGTTCCCGACGTACACCCTAACCCAGATGAGCAGTGCTGGGGGCCGCTGTGAGTGATCCAGGAAATATCAGAGCACCGCAGCTTGCAGGCCCTCCAAAGGTATTTGGAGGTTTCGGAGTTGCAACTGGAGGGGCAATTGCATCCCTGAGCTTCTAGGTGCGATTGAAAGCTTGAGCGTTGGAGATCTGCTAGCTTGGTGCTATTTCATCAAAGAGTTGCAATGACACAACTACGAAGGCGTTTATTTTTTATTGCTCCTCGGCTACTCATCGCCTTGCCTGTTTGTTTGATTGCTTATGCATATCTACTCTGGTACGCTGTTCCACGTTTGCTGAAATCGGGTAATACTATCCAGACCTATATTGGCTTTTACATTCAGCATCCCAGTATCCTCGGCCAAGCATCCAATCTCCGTTGCGTAACTGATGGAGGACTCGATGCGATAGACAGGTATGAGTACCACTGCCGCTTTAATGTGAAACCATTCAGTGTCAGGCTGCTCGTTTGGGCAGATGGCCTCAAGTTTGGCAGGCTAACCTATGCCTCCGAAAATGAATGTGACCCATCAGACATAGTGGACCCTATGCATTTTGAGTATTCTCCTTCATGGCATTGGTGGAAGCCAGGGGAACTTGAAGTTGATTCTGGAGCACAATGCTACTCCAGCAGTACTGACGAGCTGGCGTATTCTCCAGCAAGTCAAACCGCTTACATGAGGAACTCGTACGACTTTTGAGTAGGTATCTAGAAGTGTCAGAGCTGGAACTGGAGGGGGCGATCGCAGCTTTGATGTTCTAAAAGGCGATTGGTCAAAGTATCATCATCAGCCAGTCATACTGATACTTGGGACAATTGTAAGCTTAGTTTGGCTGCTTTAGTGCTATTGCTCATAAAGAGGATGCTTAGAAGTACTTACAGTTTCCCAAAAGACTGCATGAGGAGCTTCAATGGAAAAACGATTAATTCGACTAATCTTTACTTTTGTTGTTGGTGTTCCTTTTTGTTACATTGTTTATCTTGTGATCATTGTTTTAGCTGTTCCAAAACTACTAAGTTCAAGTAGTACCATTCCAACTTATACAGGGTTTTACATTCAATATCCCAATCTCGTTGGAGAAGTGTTTAACCTCCAGTGTGTAACCAATGGGCAAACAGATTACGCTTATTCCCACTATTGCCGCTTTAATGGGAGCGCATCGAATATTTATCAGTTTATTGGGGAGAGGCAATTACTCGCCCAGGACTTTAAAGCTTGTCTCGACATAGATGTACCGCCGAATGTGGGAGAGTATCCTCAAACGACTTCGTGGAAACCGTCAGACCTTGAGGAGGAAGGAGAATGTTACGCCAGCGGCAAATTCGCCCGTGATGAGGTGTTTCTGCTGTATTCTCCAACAAGCCAACTTGCCTACATGCAGGAGAATGATTGAGAAAGCTGGACGGGAAATACAAGTAGCGACCGCCACCCGCAAATCAGCGAGATTAACGGCCTTAAAGAGCTAGGTGAAAGAGTGAAAGTGGCGATCGCTCAGAATGTTATCAACTAGTTATATGGATACTCGGAACAATTGCATGTCCATCTTACAAATGCTTTGACTGAGGATCTTTAGCAATGAACCGAACTATTGCGAGCAAATTTATAAGTTTTCTGCCAATAGCTGGAATGGCCATCTTGGTTTTTTCGCTTTTCATGCAATGGTTTTCATGTGGGTTTTCACCTGAAGAAATTATTTTCAGGTCAAGTTACATTGACTTGTTTAAAGAAAGCAAGTTGAAAGGAAGCAATCTAACTTTTCACTATTTAGAGTTTTTATGTCTTTCCCTTGCAACCTGCTTTTTGTTTGCCAGCTATTTTTCGAACAAAACTAGTATCAACAAATATTTTGTCTTGTTTTTAGTTATGCTTTTTCCAACGGTTTTGCTTTCAATGCTGCAGGCTTGGTTTCTGGATGGCATAGGTTACCACAGCACCATCACTTACCCTTGTTCTCTAGAGCCTGGATTCAGGCTTTATATCTTTGGCTTGGTCGTTATTCTAATTGGAAGCTGTTTCAGAGCCAGAAGAAATGCTTGAGAGTAAGAAGAAAAACTTAAGAAGCACTTTGGATTGAGGGTTAGTTGCTTTTCTAGTGAAAGGCTCTAGTTTACTAAGACCTATTACTAGTGGCGATGTGCTGCAGGAGAAACATGCGGAAACTGACTCCAGAACGCGCTAGGGAGACTCGTGAAAGTGCTTTGGCTTGGGTGGCCACGAAACGGGCTAGGGAGCAAGCTCAAGAGTCTGGCACCTCTCCAGACAGCAGTTCGCCATCAGAACCCGTAGAATTGCCTGATTCAAGTTCGCTACTGGAACAGAGCGATCGCCAATATGACAACGAACTAAGCAACTAACGATGCAAACACTAATTACAAATTTCTTAATTCCCGACCATATTAGTGCAGGCTTAGCGAGTGGAATTTACGAACGTGTTGGTGGCGTGATTCGTGAGGTAGGCAGCAAACACGTTGTATCTTGGCTCCGGGAGGATTTGGCACTGAATGGCGACGGGGGTATGCCACAAGTCACATCTGCTGCGAATATGCTCACTCTTGGGGTATCAGTTATTGGCTTTGCAGTCATCATTCAACGCCTTAATGAGCTGGAGAAGCGTTTGCAAGATGTCACAGAGTTGCTCAATAAAGTGGACCGCAAGATTGATCTCGGCTTTTATGCCAAGTTTCGGGCGGCTTTAAATTTGGCGACTAATGCCTTTACGATGCATCAGCCTGAAAACCGTAGAAGTAGTGCTTTATCTGCCATCAAGCTCTTTTTAGAAGCTGAACATATCTACACTGACTTTGTTGATCAAGAGCTCAAGAAACAAAGCCAGATTGCTGATGAGTATTTACTGACTCTAGCACTGGCCTATATCGCCGAAGCTCGTTGTTATCTGGAGCTAGAGGAAGGGGATACTGCTTTGCGTCGCTTTCAGGAAGGGGCTGAGCAAATTCGCGATCGCGTTGCTAGATACATTGAAATTCTATTAACCTCAAATCCAGCTGCTTATCTAGATCCTCAGTTCAAAGGTCAAACTGATTTGCGTCGCCTTACACGTATCTATCAATGGCTAGACCCATCTTTAGATGAGAGTGCTGTCTTTGAATTACTTCGAGACCATCTGTTTAGTTGGAAAAAAGACCAAGGAACGGAGTTGGGCTACAAGTGGGTTCAAGAGTTACCTCCAGCCATTGTGGCCACAAGTGAGGTTCAGGGCAGCATCTTTGGCAATCGGGAAGAAATGAGACAGGAGGCTATGAAGCGGTTGCCCAAGGTATTTGAAGTGATGGAATCGATGATTGAAACGAATTATCGATTTGAGTCTTACCAGACTGAGATCAAAGCGATTTCACAACTCGGCATTTCTTTCCATGATTGGATGGAGTTAGCTCCATCTGAAGAAATTGCGCCGGAAGCAAAGAAGTTGATGTATATCACTCCACTCGAACCAATGGCGGTATGAATTGGAGAGCCCGACTCCACTCAACCTGAGTAGGTAGTGTGGCTGATCCTTACCTCCCTCAGCTCAGGAGCACGTCCCTACTGATGCCAGTCTCCCCCTTTGATTCATGTGCAATTTCTAGGACTTTGCAAATTTTGCACATGAATCAAAGTTGACCAAGCAGCTGCGATCGCATGTTCACACAATCGTATGGTTGTACGAAAGTGCGCAGCCAGTATATCGGGAAGCGAGCTGCTTGGGAAGAACAGTTTAGAACAGAAATAACGGAATGAGGTTACGGCTCCAGCATGTAGATAGCACTGCAATCTCAACCAGTCTATTTCTCTCACAGAGTTTCACTGAGTGGGTTCATGCATCATGCAATCCCTGTTTCCACAACAGCACCTTGATTGTTCCTAACTTTGTTGTTAAGAGCTTCGGTAGAATGAAAGAAAGCAGATCGAAGAAGCGTTCTCAACATTCGGGCTAATGTCTGGAATAGTGAATACTATAGGGAGAATCTGCTGAGGTAACGTTCAATCTGGGTCATTAGAGCGAATGAGTGAGCTCCATTAACTCAATAGGACGAACAACCCTGAATTCTGTCTAATCAATAGCTCAGTGAGGAGGTGCGACGGATGTGGCCGTTTGGAAAACGTAAGACGCCTGACCTCGAAGAGTTGTGTCGGCACCGTATCATCCGGCTCGATGGCGAAATCACCGAGGCCACAGCCCAGATGGTTATCTCCCAGCTACTATTCCTACAGCACGAGGATGCCCGGCAGCCAGTCACCCTCTGCATCGAGTCCAGGGGCGGCAGCGTAACTGCAGGAATGGCAATCGTGGATACTGTGCGGGAGTTAGAGCCACTGGTTTGCACCTGGGCACCGACAATGGCCCACGGGATGGCAGCCATTGTGCTGGCTAGCGGCGGTAGGGGCGAACGGGTGGTCGGCCCTACCGCCCAACTCTCGCTGACCCCACTCGAGGTCGCGGCGGATTGGCACCCGGAGGTGAACCGCATCCGACAACAGCTGGCTAGTGTCATCGCCGAGCTGTGCGGGCAGCACCTGGAGGTGATCTCCCAGCACCTGCTGGATGGGCTACTTCTCACCCCATCCGAGGCAGTCGCCTATGGATTGGCGGATCAGGTTGGGGCGTAGGCAGTAGCACCGAACTATCTGCTGCAGGTGACTTGGCCTACAACATTGCTCCTCATGCCCTAAAGATCCCTCGTGGTTGGGTGCCAAATTTTTATTTGTCCTAGACATAATGGGGAAGCGGTCACCACCCAAAGTTATGGGCGATCGCCTCGCCCTTTCAAATCTAAATAGCAAAAAATTAGGCCCATAATCGTGGGCCTAAAAGTAGAACAAGCTTTTTCATTTTATTGATCTGTTGGGAGCGTTTTTGATTCGCTCAATAAGAAGACACTTACCTGAATCGCTCATGGATGTGATCGCACCTCCAAACTGACTCCACAGCCATTCAATGATTGCTTTGTCTTGCTTAGTTGGTTCTGAAGGTGGCGGAGGTTGCGATCGCGTCTTCTCCCCAGGGCCACCAGTCAGAAGGATGAAGCCGAGGATTAATAAGACGAGCAATAGTATTTCCATCACTCCCCCTTAGCCGCACACACTAAACTTTTCACCCCTTCGATCTGTGCCTGCTGTGCTGCGAGTTGTTGGGTTAACAGTTGGTTCTGTGCCTGCAACTGTTGGTTTTTGAAGTTGCCGATACCCTCACCGATTAGCTGAAATATCAATGCCCCCGCCACTGCAACCACGGCAGCAGGTATCAGGAAGTTTGGGATTGCAGAGACAGGGCTAGGGGTCGGGTTAGATGCTGCACTCCCTCCTCTGGCGTGCCAGTTAATCACAATGCCGTTATTCACAGGCGCGATCGCACCCCCCTCAGCCCGGTCAATTTCAACTGATTGGTTCTCTCTGGTTGCTAGTGTCATGCTGCTAACCTCTGCGAAGTTTTCTCTAGCCAACCCTGCTTGAGTAGCAGGATGTATTGGTCTGTGCTGCGGCTGTCAATTTGTAGGGGATGCGGGCAACTACCCTTAATCCAGTTGTTCTTGTGGTGAGCACATTCAGGGTTAGACCTGTCTTGGTGGTGACCATCACAGAGCGGGAACAAGTCAACCGCAGGCTGGGGGTTGTCACAAATGCTGTTGCCTTCTTCGTCCTGATATCGGACGTGATGCACCTCGGTCGCTGGTTGGGTGCATCCGGGATAGCAGCACTGGCCTTGAGTCATCGTCATTGCGAGGGCTGCATTACGTTCGTGCCCCTCGGTGTAGCGGTAGGTATAGGGGTTCTCTTCCTCGCTGTCCTCGACCTCATCACTAGAGATGTCTACAGGGCGATCGCTAAATTGCTCAGCAGGAATCAGGCATCTAATCTCTGGTTGATTGTCGGGGTAGTGAGGTAGGAACACCAACCGCCAGCGCCCCAGCAAGTTGGTAAGGGCCAATACTCGCTCATTGTCAAACTTTGGCCCATTCAGATACTCAAGGAATTGATCGTAGAGCTTCCGCCTAATTAACTCATCATCAACGATCGCATTTCTACCCTGGAGAGCATCGTTAATGGCCCCATGCTTACTGCCTCTACCCAATACAGCGAAGTAGCAGCTACGCTTGATGGCACCATTGAGAGCAATATCTTCTTTGTTGGCGCTATGGGTTGTAATCCAATCCGTGAAAAGTTTAGAGCGTCCCTTGGTTGCCTGTTCGTAGATGGCAGCATTGGTCAGCTTGGCGATCGGCAAAGCCTTCTTATTTTTCTTATTCAGGTCGTCAAACAGTTCAGCCGCATCCAAGATGTTGTTGAACTCTTCCAGAATATTGATAGTCGGGAAACCTGGAGCCTTCCGCAGTCGTGGACGCAGAGCATAAAGTCTACTGTGGGCAATGGGCGCTAGCTCATAATCCGCCGCGTACATGTAGCGGTTAGGGTCTTTCTCCAGCCCGCAATATGTCTCGTCATCTTTCCCAGCGAAGACATACATATCCACCCTACCCTGATGCAGTTCATGAGCTTTATGAATTGCAGCTCGCAGGAAGTTAGACTTACCAGTGCCAACGGGAGCGGGGATGATGACTGAACCTGCTTTACTAGGGTCGGTCGTGGTTAGCGTGAGAGTGTGAGCCAAATCTTCAGTTGGGAAGGGTAGACCATCCTCCACGACAACTGTGGGCTGTGCTTGAACTACTACTGCGCCTTGAGTGGTAGCGATCGCCGTTGCTGCCGTTGCCTGCGGCTGCGCTGGGGGTAGCTGTTGCTGCTGACTCTGCCCTGCTAGCTGCTCACGGGTAGGCATCGGAGGCAAGACAGAAGCCTTAATATTCTGCGAGGTCATGAATGCGAGTGCTGCCCACTTCTGAGCTTCTAGCTGGTCGTAAGTTTCTACTCTTACGGTTAGCTTGCGCTCATCAGTAGCCTGCCCCGATACCCGGCGATAGATAAACCCTGCATCTACCAAAGCCATGACTCTAAGGCTGAGACTGAACCAGATCGGAAGCTTTGTCCCGTTGACTCTGGCAGCAGGCAGCAACAGGAAACATAAGGCAAAAGCGACGAACCAAGCAGTACGAATGGATGAGCGGGATAGCACCGCCCGATCCTGCTTGATAGATTGTGGGTCGAACGGTGCGATCGTCATAGTGCCCCCACCACCACGCCAAAGAGGAGAGCCACAACACGGGCAATCATGCTGGCAATGAAGAACTCAGGAGTGAGCTTGTACCGTTCAATCAAGTGGTCATCCATGAGACAGGTCATCACGATCGCCACGACGATGAGACCATAGGAGATTCCAACAAACCAGCGCATACCTGGATAGGCGATCGCGTTCATCGTGAGGATGGCTGAGAGGCACACTTCGATTAGGTTCTCTGCCATCAGTACGGGATAGTCTTTGGCTGCTTTCAACATCACTCATTGCCTCTCAGTTGTTTATGGCTGCTTGCATCTGAGAGTTCCATTGCTGTAACTCATCAGTCATTGCCTTGTTGTGCTGAAGAAGTGCTTCAAACTGCCTGTCTTCCTGGAACCAATTCATTCTCTGACCCTCAATGAATGCGGCTAGATCAGAGTTAATGTGCAGTTTCTTGGTGTGGTTCACAGCCTCGTGCTTCTGATACTTCCGCAGTGCTGCATGTTCTTTGAGGTCAGCATCAGACCGTCTGGCATAAGCCTTCATCAGTTCTTCCCAGCGCTCGGCATTCTCCTCATGCTGTTGAGCCTTGGCTTGCGCCTTGCCCAGCTCGGTAGGGTTAACAGTTCTGACTCGCTCAGTCTTGGGAGCGGTGGAATGCACACCCCCCTCTGGTAACTTAGCTGGCCCCCAAGAAGTGTTACGACCCTTTAGCCGGAACGCCTCTACCGGACTCTGTTCTACTGGGGTAATGCCTACGCTGTTTCTGCCCTTACTAGAAAAGACTTTACCCATTGCGCCCATTAGACCCATGACTAATAACTCCTTGTAATTGGTTGACTAACGACAGGTTGAACAGGCCAGATAGCGTTACAGGTGAGAGCTAGGGTAATGCTAATGACTAGGCCAGCGCTGAACTTGAATGCTGCATCCTCTAAGCTGTTGGGGATGACCAGCGACCAAAAGAAATCAGGATGAAACTCAACCCCTCCGAACTTAAAGCGCAACATCTTAGGGTTGACGGGTTCCTTCTGCGCTTCAAAGTACTGCTGAACTAGAGCAAAGATTCTCTCTGGTGAACCTGCCATGAACTCAGCCATCAACTGAGCCACCTCTTGTTCCTGCAACACTTGAGCCATCAGCAGTTCATCTAGAAACTGTTGCACCACTTCAAGCGATAGCTCTGGTGCCTGTGCCTCAAGCTGCATCCCTCACCCCTGCCGCAGCATTCACTTGATCAATCTTTGATTGAAGGTCAGCCTTCACATTGCCCCAAGAGTTCTGCATCATCTGGCTAACGTTGATGTCATACCCTCCCTGTGCTTGGAGGTCAGCAGCCACCCCGCCCCAAAGACGCAGACCCAGGTTCCGGTTATAGTCGCCTAGCATGTTGCGAATCTCGGCAAGCTGAGTCTCTTGCTGCCCAACGTAGTTAACTACCTGGGACTGCAAACCGTTGACGCTATTGGCGATCGCCTGCTGTGTCTCTAGGTCAATCGCTTGGGGTGGGTGCTGCTGCTGTGGTGCCTGTGTTGGAGGTTGGGCGGGCTTACCCTTGGCGAGTCCTCCAGTCTTGCTCGCTTTGGTAGGCTTGCTCTGTTGTTGCTGCATTGCTTCCAGCCAAACCGCCATCATCTCGCTATCAACTTCGTCAGCAGTCATTTTGGCAGAAGTCAGCTTCTCCTCTACTTCCGCTTCAGTGAAGTTGAAACCGTTATCAGCAAAAGCTTTTTGAATCTCAGTAATGGTCATGTCATGCTCCTAATTTTTCAATCCACCAGTTGATCTGCTTGGTGCTGTACTGCTTGGCCTTGCTGAACTTCTGCCCATGTCGTTCAGCAATTCGGTACAAGCGCCGGGGGTTGATGTCACAGCCTGTCAGCCGCTCCAGTGTCTTGTGTAGGTCGCGCCCATAGCAGGGCTGAACTAACGTGTTCACTGGAGTCTCAGCGATCGCATCTAGAAACTTGGCTTGTTCCTTCTTGCGTCGCAGCTTCGCCATCGTCACCAACACTTGCTCATAGGTGTAGTGCTTCCAAGGGTTCTGCTTCTTGAGGTATGCCAGTACAAGCAAGCACTTAGTTTGAAACTCTGTCAGCCACTCACCCACATGGGGATGAGCCGCAGGAATTTCACAAACTCGCTTCCAAGTACGCCAGGTCCGATCAGATATGGCGCGACCGTAGACCAGAGCGCATTTTTCCATTACTTCGTGACCTGGCAGCAACAGCATTTCCCCTCCTTGCCTTGTTTGTCTTTTTTGTCTTGTTCTGCCTTAACTAATAACACACAAATCCAGAGAGTTGCGGAAGGCTTTGCGGGTGGCTTGTCAAGTTGTGTCACCCTGCCACAGGCTAGAAGTCTTTCTGTGTGAGTGCTGGAGGGTCATCAGAAAAAATTGAGGTGTTCCGTGTCAAGTCTTCCGCTTATACGGAAGGTGTAGAGGCTCAAACAATTACCAGTGCTAGAGTCGGTGTCACGTCACCCCTGACAAATTGATTAGGTTTTGTGAGTTGTGTCAGCAGGGGTTAGAACCAGAGGCTTTTAAACTCAAGGCTTGCGCCCATGCGGAAGACCTAAAACCGGGAGGCTTGAGTGGAAGACCTAGAAGCTCTAACCACAAAGGTTTGAGGTGTTCTAGCAACTTGGGTTAGGCTTAAGGTGTCTTAGGCAAGACAGGTATGAGCAAGCAGCTACAGCTACGCATCACGGTTAACCCCGACGAATACGAAACCATCAAGGCGATCGCGGATCAGTGGCAACTGTCCATCACTGCGATTACCCTCGACTTCTTTCGACTTGGGTTTGATGCGGGAGTAGAGAAGTATCGGCGCATGGCTGAAGCGCTAGAACGCGATCGCCCTCAGTTCAGAAGCTTGGCTCATGGCATCTGCACCAACTGGGATAAGCTGACCCGGACGAAATTGAACCCTGAGAAGCTGGCAGCCATTCGGGACGGCAAGAAAAAGCCCACTGAAACGGAGTTACTCAGACTTGCCTTGGCCTTGGATGTGAGCGAGGAGTATCTAGAATCTCTGCCCCTGCTAGATGAGGAGACGACTAATGCAACGTGCCACTGAGCTGCATCACCTTCTTCCTTGTACTTGGCAAGTGCATCCTGTTATCGACGGGTTAAAGTTGGTGGCTCCCAAATACACAGCAGCCGAGGAACTGTTGCAAGGTGCCAAGCAGAGTTTGAAAGATATAGCGACTCGGCTAGGCGTAGACCTACTGATTTGCTCTGACGACCAGGCTCAACCCATTGAGCGGATACCAGGAAGCGATCGCAAGCTAGCGTTCGGTTTAGAGGTGCCCAGTTCCAGGGATTTAAGCAGAGCCACTGACGCTGAATTGATGGTGGCGATCGCGGGTTCTGAAGTCTCTGCCTGCATCACCACCACTGGAGACAACAAAATTGTGGCAGCTAACTTTGCAGTTACGCCAAGTCACGGTAAGCCCTACCACCAGATGATCGGTTCAGATCTAACCCCGCTCTGGGATGTGGAGGAGTTAGGGCGAATCATGCGATCGCTCAAACATGACAAAGGCATCAGAGAACTAGAGTATTGGTCATGGAAGTGGACACAAGAGGCTGACGGGTCATACAACAGGACAAAACAAGAGTTAGTAAGGCATGCCTACTTAATTCAGTTTGATGGCGTTCCGTGTCGTTTGACGCTTGGGGTTTAGTAGTTCAGATCGCCGTAGCTCGAAACATCGAGAAGCCCGTAGGCCAAGATGCCCTACAGCCCTAGTTAAGCGGGAGAAAAAATGGAAAAGAGCAATGCAACGCATTAGTAAAGTAGAGGCATTGCTAGCGGAGATGTGAGCGATCGCATCTTTATATTCCTAAATGCTTCGTGAGGACAGTGGGGTTTTTACAAGCTGTCCAATTGCTTACTTAGGTCTGCCAACTCAGCATCAACATCTCGTGTTAACCCAAGCTGCTCCTTTAAGCTCTCCACCGAAGGATCAACGCCTGGATTGGTAGCCTGAAGATTAACGAACTTTGCTTGGTTTTCAAATTTGGTTTTTAACGCCTCTAGATTGGTTAAGGATCGTCTTAAACTCCTAACCTTATCCACTGTGATATCGATCTGACTCTTCAGGGCCTGCACAACCTTAATATGAACGGCTTTGTCTACAGAGTGTTGAAAAACAGCGTTCATATCATGCTCTGCTAATGCCAACTGAGCTTTTTGATGCGACTCTACTGCTTTGGCTCTACTTTGGCTGCACTGTTTTTCTATACTGCCTTGTACCGAGCCGATCGCATCTATGGCTCCACGTAGTTCGCGAATGCCTGCTTCCAAAGTTTTTTCTGGATCATCAAGAGTTGACCTTGATCGAGCTTTTGATCGAGCTTTCTCAAAGAGTGACTCTGTACGTCTATTCATCGTGAGTGGATCAGAAGAGCTCCTCTGAGGCTCACTTTTTAGTCCCTCAAGCTCCTCATCAACCTTCAATTCTTCTGCCACTAACCTCTGGTACTGCGCCTCTAGCTCTTCGCCACTGAGATCAAATTCGCCAATCATAAGATTCAGGATTCTGAGGTTCTACGCCTCCAAAATGCCCTTTCATTTAGATAAGGTAAACACGCACGAAGCTTTCTTTATCCAGCCTTCAAGCATGAGAGCGATCGCCAAGTCTATCAACTGGCAGGTTCCCATTGGCACCAAGCCGCACTTTTGGGCACGGTTTATCACGCTGGGAGGGAAGAGACGGCAATAATCCAATCGTGTAGGGCACCTATTGGCACCTTCTGTCACCCCCTGCCACAATTTGCGGATGTTGTGCCACTGCCGCACCTCGGTTGGCGATCGCTTCCCCAAAACGCCCGACTGTGGTTTAGTTTTTGCGCCATACCTAACGCCTGCCGTCGCGTGACCGTCGCGTCGCGTGTCGCGTAACTACAGCATCCTGTCGCGTGCCGTCGCGTGACCGTCGCACACTTGCCGCAAGTCTTCCAAACTGCAGCTTCGACGCAGTTCATCCATCTCTGAAAATGAGAAGTTGCTGCACTTCGAACCGATCCACTTCATGGAGTGGAAGTTTATCCAACCCGCTGCCTACCATAGCGATCGCAACCCATAGTCAGCAAAAAGCCCACCTCAGAGAAGTAGGCCGCAAGGGTGTAACTGCAGTGATGGAACTATAAAGCTTTCAGGTCTGCTTCCGCAGCACTCCTGACAGGCTCGAATCGTTTACGAGGAATACTCTCGTCTAACTCGATAGAATACCACCAGCCGCGCTCTGCCTTAGCAAAACCAGTTTCTGTTGCATAATCTATGCCGACGATCACCCCGTAGTCCTCCCACTCGTCATCAATTCTCACCCGCTGCCAAAAACGAAATTTAGGCTTACGGATGTTGCGCGGTAGCTGCATGCAAATAACTTTAGTTTTGGTTCGCATGTTGCACCTTTACCAAGTTTTCTGGAGTTCAACGCTGGGGGTGTAACGACGACCGACGATGATCTCTAGAGGTCTGTCGAGTAGATGTCGCGATCGCCAGAGTTCATCAGCTTCGTCAACGCAATTGGTAAGAACGGTAAAGCGATCGGACTGTGGAATTACATCAGAAGCTGTCTTTACGAGAGCAAGCCATTTGAAGAACCTTTCATCCATGTCTTACGCTTCCTCCGTGGATTGGGTTCTTCTGCTCTTGAAGCAACATCTTGAGCTGGCATATTGGCGATCGCCTGACCAGGTCTCCAGGTAGTAGCCAGCAAGCCAAAAAGCACCATAGTAGTCTCGCCAAATCCGGTCTGCCACATCTTCCTCGTCAGGCCACAAACGCACGACTACGTTGTTTCCCTTGACTTCAATTTTGATTTTCTGCGGCTCCTTAATTGAGCCCACCATCTTGAAAAAGAAGTGATCAAACAAGGGCGCTGATTTGTCGTAGTCAGACAGCATTTTCACAGGCAGAGACTGGATCATTTCCCTGCCGCAGTTAATGTTGATTGTCTCAAACTCCAGTTCATTGGCTCCCTTGACCATACTGTCGAGAAAAGGGGATTCAGTCAGGCGATCGCCATCCTCCATCGATCTGCACGAAATCGTGACGCTATTTAAGCTCAGGTCTACGGAAAGGAAGCAGTTGAAATTTCCTAGCGCGAGCTTCTGTCTTACGAGTTCTTTAAGTGTCATGAGCGCTCCTTCTTGCCTGGTAGTTGCGATCGCCAGTAACGGTTAGGCGACATCATTAGATTTGCGAATTCCTCACCTTGCAAGCGATTTGATCGCCGCCATTCCAGGAGAGTTGGCTTAATTAGGGCAGCGACAACGCCTTGATTCACGTAGCCCATTGCAGCCGTTACAGCATCACTTGCTAAGAGAAGGCGTTGTGCCGCAACACAGAAGTTTTCGGATTTAGGGTGTCTGACTCGTGCTGTCCATCCATCTTGTTCGGGCGTTACTTCGATGACCCAACTTCTGTAAGTAAAGAGAATGATTTCCATGACTAAGGCTCCACTGCGGCTCTAATGGGCTTCTCTTTGCGCCATACACCACGAATGGATGCGGCTAGGCAGTTGAATTCTTTGAGAGAGAGGCGATCGCAGTTCATCATGTCGCTCAGCACTTCACGAATAGCTAGCTCTGCTGTGCCTATGTCGGCAAAAAGCATTGCGGCTTTAATGGCATCACAAGCTGAATCAAAGCGAGTCGCTACCACAAAGAACTCATTGTCAGCCTGCTGACGTGGGTGGCTGAGATGGGCTGTATATCCATCTGAATCAGGCGTGACTTTGAGAATCCAGCCACGGTAGGGGAATTGAATGATTTCCATAATTAAATCTCTTCTAGTACGGTGAGGCTGTTATAGTGGGCGACCTTGCGATCGCCCGTCTCCTCAACTAGAACGGTGCATCACACCATTGGTACTGAGTGGTGTGCCAACCGGAGCCGAGCACAGCATCCAAGCATTTGTCGATCGCAGCTTTGCAGGGATTGATCACCACCACATCAGCAGTAGCTTGCTTGCCTGATTTGTGAGTAATCTGGGCGATCGCGCGGTAGGTGTGCTGTGGGTATTTGATGGCGTTGGGATGTGTGCAGTAAAGGATGCGGCCAGACCCACGTTCGTCGCCAGAGGAAGAGGCAGGGACGATCGCTGAAGTGCTGGAGCTGGAGGTGGGGCAGGCAATTTGTGCAATCATTTGATAATCCTGAAAGTGTTTGCTTTTGGGGGTGCCTGATCCTCTGTGCTGTGCAGGCGTGAGAGGGGAGGGCTTAAGTTTGGGCGATCGCTAGTTGGCTGCTGGCGACCGCCCTTTCAAGTTTTTGAAGCTCTTTGTTCCGTCGGGTGGGGGCTGCTTCGTTCCCTTTGCCTTTAATAACTCCATAGTAACTCCACTAAGTCACTTCGTCAACTCTAAAGTGGGTTGACTATATAACTAAGCAAGGTTACGCTTGAGCTGTATAGTTGCTAGAGAAGAGTTACTCGTATGACATTGGCAACCGATAAAAAGAAAATCTCTGCGTACTTGGATGAGCCGCTTTTAGAGTGGTTTCAGGAATATGCGAAAAAGCAGAAGCGATCAGTTTCATCCCAGATCAGTTTCATGATCGAACAACTGAAGGATGCCGAAGAAGGAAAGTAGCTAGTTCGCACAAAGGAGCGATCGCACATGGCACAACTAACACTTGCCTACCTGCAAGAGCAGATTACTAAGTTGGAGGCTGAACAGAAAAAACTAGCCGCCCAGCAAGAATGGATGGAGCGAATCTTTCAGGTTCACGGTATTAGCGGTCCTTGGGTATCACCACAGAATGCCGCTGACCTTCTCTGTATTGATAGGCGCGGCGTGATGCAGCATGTTCGCAGGGCTGAGCGATTCAGAGAGCTTGGGCGAGATTGTGAGTGCCAGTATGGAGTGCATTACCGTCAAATCCCCAGAGTGAAAGATGAGCCAAGCGAACGTGCTACGTGGCAAATCCATGTCACCGAGTTTGAGAAGCTTATATCCATTCCTCAGGACAACTTAAGGACAGGTTAGCGATCGCCATGATTCAAGCCATCCCCCAAAAACTAAGCATCAAACCTGGGTATAGACCACAAGCTTCAGACACCGACATTGAGGCTGATATCGTTCAATTTCAGCTTTTGCGGCAACGCAGCAACGCTCAGCGATTGGCGATCGCCATAGGACTTACCCGATGGGCAAAAGCGGCCTCTTTACGCGGGATGCAGAAAGCTAATCAAACAAAGTTTCGAGAGCGATTTGCTCAATCTGTTTTGGGCGAGAAGTGGTTGCCCTGCCTGACTCCAACTAATGACCCCGCCATGTGGACGCAAGACCCTAGTGAGATAGCCCGACTACTTCACCCCATTTTTGAGCAACTAAGAATTCCCTACTACATCACGGGTGGAGTTGCAGCCAGTATGTATGGCGACCCTCGCACCACTCGCGACATGGATTTGGTCGTTGAAGCGCGACGGGAAGACATTTCCCAGCTTGCCGAAGCTTTGGAGCAAGCAGGTTTTTATTGTCCACCTGGAGCCGTAGAGGAGATTGCAGAGGGACTAGGGCAGACACTAAGCATCACTCACATGGAGCAGTTGTTAAATGCTGATCTTGTTCTTAATGCCGATACGGATTTCGATCGCTCAAAGATGGCCCGCCGCCGCTTGGAGGCGATCGATGAAGCTGAGCTGCTCCAAGTGTGGGTGATTGCCCCTGAAGATTTAATCCTGGCAAAGCTGCTGTGGGGGCGTGGCAACCAATCCGAGAAACAGTGGCGTGATGTCCTGGGGGTTCTTAAAGTTCAGGTTGACACTCTGAACTATGCCTACCTCGCAGAGTGGGCTGAGCAGCTAGCAATCTCAGAAATGCTTCAGCAAGCGCTGATTGAAGCTGGAATTTGAGGGCAAGGAAAATTGTTGGATAAGGCGATCGCACTATATAGGAAAAAACTATGACAACAGACCAACGACTTGATGACATTGACCGACGGCTCGAAAGACTCACAACTATTTCTGAGCAAGTTGTAAATCGGTTCCAGGGCATTGATGCTAGAACTGAATCTATTTTTCTGGCCCTTGATCAACTGAGGCAGCGGCAAGAAGCCAGCCAAAATCAACTTGACCAGTTGAGACAACGTCAAGAAGCCAGTCAAAACCAACTTGATCAGATTAGGGATGAGCAGCACAACTTGTCAGGGCTAGTTGATGCACTACTTCAAGCGATTGACAGAAATAGTGCAGAAGCTGCGACCGATCGCGCCTTTGTACGGGGCTTGCAAGTAGAAAACCATCGAATCTGGGAATATCTGCAAGAGCAACGACGTGGCGATGGGGGCTGAGCAATGGATACCGAGCAGCGACTAACTCAAATCGAAGCACAGCTATCGCTCCTTGCAGAAGCAACTGCTCGGATCGAATCTAAGTTAGAGCAAGTCCTGACTGAACTAGCTCGGCCACCACGAACAGATCGACGCTCTTGGTTCCCCATCAAAGAAGCTTATTGGCAATTAGGGTTTAAAAACCCAGACGCATTAACATATTGGCTTCGTCGTGGAAGGCGAGAAAACTGGCTCAAGCTCGGGGTTCACTTCAAACCCAGATTCCCAGGGGCAGGGCGATCGCCTTTACTGGTGCATTTGGAGCGCTGCGAAGCGGTAGCAACAAAGCGAAATTAAAAAACCGATCTCCGTCCTAGAATGATGCGGTCTGCGGCGATCGCAAGACTTATATCAAGGCACGATTTTCCCAAATAGAAATGGAGGTAATCGCCATGTATCAGGGGAAAATAATTCACCTGACAAGCCCGTACCTGATTTATCCAAATCCACTAATTCTAGACACAGAAGCATCTTTGCCGATCGTGTTAACCGCTCTATTAGAAGAAGGGAAGCAACTAGATTTAGACAATGAAGGCAACTGCTCAATACTCCTAAGGTACCGAAAATACGTAGTAGGAGAGTTCTGGCGCAACACAGTTAATAGCCAGTTCAACGCAGTACCAAAGCCAAACCGTACGTTGAAAAAGTCTGTTGAAACAGAGGCCAAGCTATGGAAAAAGATATTACTTCTGCTCGAACGGTTAAAAACCTTTGGAGTGATAGATGCCCCAGCTCTAAAGTTAAAGCAAATTATCGATGAACGAGCACTAACTCTATTCAATTTTTTTAATGATGGTGGAGAGTCAGGAATCACCAGGATTCTCCAGTCATGGCAAGCGCAGAACAGGCGGCTTGAGGCACTAGACAATCCTTTTGGTTATGAGGGTAGTAGAGTGACTTCCTACGTACTGAATGAAGCCATTGCAAAAGCTAACAAAAACGATGTATTTCGTACCGAGCAATACATGCCCGTTGTCAGAGCAAGAATGGCATCCGTAGCGCTATTGAAAGAAGAGAGGGCCAGACTTTTTGAAGGAAAAAGGATGAAACGCCAAGGCCGAAAGAAACAAACTTCTGAAAGCGTTATCCAGTAAGGATTTCAGAAGAAAAGTTGCTTTTAAGTCAGCGTACGAAAATACAGATAAAGTAAGGCAACAGCGCAACAACAATGACACAAATGAACTTCTTAACTGAAATAACTCGGCTTCAATCACCAGCACCACTCAGAACTGTGGAGCGCATTGCACCACGACGCGATCGCCGTCGGAAGGAGCGAGAGGTAAAGCAAAAGCTCAAGCCTTAGATTGGGTTTGGCTCAAAGCGTGCCAAAACTGAACACTTTCGGCTGTAAACCAACTATTCCTGTAGATTAGGAGCAGCAGAGCACCCAGAAATACAGACAAGAAACTACTGAACACCTGGGAATAGTAGGGTTAAGACATGAGGAAAAATACTGTTCTTTATTTAAGGCAACTATGAGTCAAGCACAAAGGCGATCGGGGCATAATCCCAGTAGACAGGTGCACGACGTATATTAAGGCATGGAAATGGCAATAGTCTCTATGACTAGCTCACTCCCCCTTTCGCTCCTTCGAATCAGGGCATAATCCCAGTAGACAGGTGCACGACGTATATCAAGGCATGGAAATGAGCAAAACAAAGCCGGTAGGTTTTCGATTCAGAGTAACTGATCTACAAAAACTAAAGGAGCAAGCTGAACAACAAAAAATTAGCCGTAACGCCCTCGTACAGCGACTCGTCCAAGAACACCTTCGCAATTCAGAATCATCTGCAATTGCATAAAAAAAAGGCTGGCCCTCCGCCTTTCTGTTGCCTTCTTAAGCCGAAACTCTCAAAAGCTAAATCGATTTGCCGTCGATTTGCAGAACTCGAAGCACCAACCGTGCACAAATATTTCAATTTAACGTTAACACCCCCCTGGGGCTAGTGAGCAAAAAAAGCTTAAGAGCGTAGTCAGAAAAAGCAGAGGGCCGCCGTTACCCACCCGTAACAGCGACCCACCATGAAAAATTATTTTCCTGAGCCCATTGTGGCACAGGCTTCAGTCTCATTGCAACACATTGAGTCTCAAAACTGGACTCAATCTCAAGCTGAACTCACCAAATCTTTCGATCGTCTGAGATCGCTCCCTTTCGGCACTGATTTCGTGCAGATATGCAAGGAAGCTCGCCGAACTGGTCTTACTCCCTCAGCGTACAAGCAGCAATTCAATGACTGGAAGCGAGGAAGCTCACCCGTTCAATTAGCCCTACTGCCTTCAGAAGCGATCGCGCCAGAAGCAGAACTTCCAGTGCTAGGCATCAAACCAGTTCCACCGGAGTTGGCGATCGCCCCCAACCGCTTCTATATCACAGTCAGCCAAGGCAGCCAGGGCTGGGATTATCCAATCCAGTTCCACCTGCACGAACTTCAGCGAGTCCTTCCAAAACTGAGCAAGCTTGATTGGAGGCTCGATGAAGATGGCACTCCTATTGAAGCTCGCTCAATTCACGCCACTGTAGAACATCTGATGGGAGGTGCAAGATGATTGCATCAGCATCCTCTCATCTGATTAGAGAGCTTCAGGTTACTCCGAAGCATTGGGCGCTCACCCCTCTCCAGGACAAGAGCCCTAAGCGCAAAGGGTGGCAGACTGAACCGCCTATCTCTAGACCTGAGCTTGCTGAGCTATTACGGGATGATTACTGGACAGGATATGGCCTCCGCACAGGCACGGTGTCTGGCGGGCTCGTTGCCATTGACGTAGATGGCCTCACAGCAGAACCACTATTACAGCAGCTAAGCAATGGAGAACTGCCAGAAACTGTTGCCTGGACCAGCGGTAAACCAGGCAAGCGGCAACTCCTTTATCAGCTACCGACGGACGCTCAAGGACAATTGCTGGACTTCAACCGTTCAGTTCTCACTGAGAGGGCAGGATACAAGTGCGAATCAGGGGAAATCTTAGAGTTTCGCTACAACCGTTGTCAATCCGCCCTCCCTCCATCTAGGCACCCAGAAACGGGTGCTTACAAGTGGATCAACTCCCCTACTGAGATTGAGGTAGCGATCGCTCCTCAATGGCTCTGCGAATTGCTATTGCATCTTGCGAATAGAGAGAAGCTAGCAGAGCAGGAAAGGCAACAGAACCGCATCGAAAGCAACCCTACAGGCGATGCTTGGGATATTCGCAACTTCGCCCACTATCTGGATGGATACAACCCGGACGGGCGTCGTCGAGGGTGGGCTACCTGCAAGTGCCCAGCCCATAATGGCAACTCTGATAACTCCCTGCACATTGAACATGGGACGGGCGCTTACAAATGCCATGCCGATTGCAAACCTAAAGCAATCTACTCAGCGGCTCTAGAGCTAGCGATCGCCCGTGGCCATCAAGTGCCGAAGGATGGACGGCAACAGAACCGTGACAGCTGGCTCTACAGCATCCGTAAGAAAATTGCTAAGGCAGTTAAATCTTGCTACCGCTTCGACCGCACAGGGACGGTGGAGTTGGAGCCAGAGGTACAACCTGATCCTGTGCTCGAATATGAGGAGGGCGATCGCCTCAAGGCTTGGGCCACGGCCATCAAACAAGGACATAGGCACATCCTTGACATAAGCGGTACAGGCACCTTCAAGAGCTTCTATGCTGGGCGTACTGAGTCTGAGATGTTTGGAGCAAAACAGATTGGCTACGTCAGTGAGCAGCACCGCAACCCAACCGTAGAAACGTTAGACATTTCGAATGGGTGGATTGATTTGGAGGCTCGTCATCATGGTCTAACTCGTGAGACTAGGCCCAATGGAGAGACACGGCTCAAGCGGTCCGCGAAGGGTGAAGCGCATGTTATTCCCCCCAATTGCAGCCGCACTGGGGTAATTGGGATGTTGCGAGATAAAAACGTTGCAGGGGCGGACACCGCTTCTCTCATCTGTGGTACTTGCCCAGTAAAAGAAGCTTGCAGTCATGCTCAGGGGCCAGGATTCGGGTTCCTGGATCAACGGCGAAACTCATTAGCATCACCTAAGCTACGGATGCATCCAGATAGCATCCCTAGCCCAGATGAATATGATCACTCTCAATCCGTGTATCTCTGGGACGAAAAAGGACAACACGAAACAACTCAAAGCATTACTGTCTCGCTGATAGACCTACAGCAGACCATTGGTGCCATAGCGATGAGAGCCCCTAGCATCCTTGAGCAGCTACAGCCGCTGTTTGAGGCATTACTCTCCTGCCTAGATGGCTCAACTAAAATCGGGCGCTATGGACTGAACCATACGGATGTGACGGCACTTTTACCAAGTGAAGTCACAGCAGATGTTGCTGTAATCGAAAGGTTGCTTCAGCCCGATTTGGGATTCCTGAATACCACAGCTCAACATGGAGTTGATTTGGCAGACCTTCCAAGCCACCTAAGAAAAAAGTTCAGCGATCGCGATTCGGAAGTAGCAGAAAAAGCGGCAGAGAGTGTAGTGAAGCAGTGGCTACCAGAGCTTTTAAGGGTGCTTTTGGGAGAGATGCACAGAGCACTAAGGCTTGATCACCAAGGTTTGACAATCAAGTTGCTAGATACACGACATGCGGCGATCGCCAAAGCAGCCAAAGCAAACATTTATCTGGATGCAACACTGAGTCGTGAGAAATTAGCACTTGCACTAGGGATATCTCCAGAAGAGATTCTGGTAATTCGTCAAAAGCAGCCTAACCCAGACAACTTGGACATTGTTCAGGTCGCAACTCTCGGTAGACTCGGTATGAGCCGAGGGAAGGAGCAGCAAAAGCGAGCTGATGCCATCATTGCCCACTACAAAGCTCAAGATGAAACAACCCAGGTAATTGATTTCAAGCGTTTCATCAAAGAAGGTGAAGGGGCTTGGTGGGTAGACTCTCGCGGCTCAAATGATTTCCAACAAGTGAAGACATTAATCTTGGTTGGAATACCGTGCCGGAACCTAGGAGACCTGGAGGCAGAGTTTACTGTGCTCTATGGGCGATCGCCGCGCGGGGGAACGGAGGCGGTTAGGCGGGCGATGAGATGCAAGAACTCCTTGCCTAGTGGAGTACAGCCTTACTTTGAATCAGAAGAATCGGCAGACCCAGAATTCAGGGAATTTGTCAGGCAAGCAATTCTGGCTGACATTAAGCAGGCGATTGGACGGCTCAGGGCACATTTAAGGCCCGATGAACAGCTACGAGTCATCATCCTGGGTGACTTTGCCTTAGACATCCCGGTGACCATCGTGAGGGCAAGCAGCCTCACTCCTGAAGCAGCCAGCAAGACAGAGCGGCTAGAACTTGCGATCAAACGGGCTGTAGTTACCCTAAGGCAGCAGGGAGCGAAAGTTACTCAGCAGGCGATCGCTGAGCTTACTGGGGTCACACAAGGGTATGTCAGTCGTTTCCGAAAATTATTACAAACACTATTAGACTCCAATAGCAAAAGTAATAATTCTGAAGTCACCCCACTGCCTGAAGGCGGGGCTCAGCTGTTTGACGAGGCGATCGCGGTTTGCCAAAGTCATGAGCAGGTACTTCAGTTTACGGACAAGCTGTTCCACGAGTGGATAAAACCATATCAGTGGCATCAGTTTTGGCAGCAATTGAGGACAGGCACTCAGACAAAGGTTCTCGAAGCATTGTTTTTAACCTTACCGCCGGGAGAGTTGAAGACTTTGAAGGAAGCGATCGCATGAGCACCCCTGAATCAGAGCAGTTTGTTCCGTTTCTATCGCCCCCAGAAATGGAATGCATAACGCACTTATCGCAGCAGTATGGAACTCCAGTTCCGAAACTCATTGAGCAGCTGCATCGAAATAGGGTCGAGGCTCAACTGGTTTCAGCGATTGAAGGGATAACTGTTGAGGATTTCTACAGCCGAACAATTGCCCAGATACGCGCTCAACTAACGGAGTTTGAATAAGCGATGGGCTCATCAATGATCGCAGCACTCGAGCTTGGTTGTCATCGGTTAATTGAGGCGATCGCTTGAGGTGTTTATTTAGAGGGGGGAGTGGAACCTAGACAGTTCTTGTCTGAAGGCTTTCAGCCTTTGGCGGAATTATGGCAGAACCTGGCGGAATCGCTAAAAACTACTTATAGTTTGCCTACTGTTCTTATGACCAACCGCAATCCTAAGGGCGGTATTGCGATCGCTCTAAAGGACTTTACTTGCCGGAATAAGGCACTTCAAAACCTAACATTTCCTAACATCTAGAGAGTCTAGAACCAGTGCGATTGTGGTGATTCAAGGAAAACCCCTATTCAAGGGTAATCATCATTGAAAATCCATCTAGATATCGGCAAGGGGCAAATTAAAGGTAGCTTTCCAGTCTTAGAAGTTTTTGGCCTTCTTAAAAAGAGATAGATAGACTTAAGGTGATACACAGAGGGAAAATCATGAAGCCAGTAGATCGAATCACACTCTACCGCCAAAGCCTGGAGCCTAAGCCTAGCGCGGAAGAAATAGAGGCTCAGAAGCAGTTTGAAGCCGAAATCATGATGCAAATCTATGCCGATCGGGATGCCGAGCGAAAAGCCAGGGTAGAGCGGCTAAAACAGCAAAATGCGAAAGCTAGAGCTCAACAAGGATACTCATGAATCCAGAGGATTTTAAGGAACTACAGAATGTGCCCGCTGGCAAAAAGACAAAGCAACGTAAACCTGCGTCAGAGCAACAACATGCGGATTTGGAAAGAGAGGCCAAGATTGCATCTGTTATTGATCCGGCCTTCGGTGCTTCAATTATGCTTCCCTGGCTGCTGGAGCGAAAACAAAGTGCTGATTTTATCCTTCCACTTCAAAAGACGGTAGCTAATGTTGTTGCCTCTGGAGACTCCAAGGCTATAGAGGAAATGCTCTATGCTCAATCGCTCAGCTTGCAGGCACTCTTTAATCGCTGGATTTCTGTTGCAGCCCTTTGCACTGAAGCTGAATCAATCGATCGCCTGGGGTCTTTAGCCTTAAGAGCGCAGGACCAGGGCCGTAAAACTCTACTTGCTCTGAGCGAGGTGCGTAATCCCAAGAAGCCTACCCAATTTATCAAGAACTACGTGGATAAGCAGTTGAACCAGCTGCGGGTGGATCAGGTTGAGCCGACTACAACAGACCCTAGCTCCTTGGAGGAGAGCAAGAATGCCCCGGTGGACATCCGAAGCCAGAGCCAAGCAAGCAGAGTTAATCAAGAGTTGGAAGCCTTGGGAATCGAGTACGGGACCAATGACTCATGAAGGAAAGGCGATCGCCTGCCAAAACTCGCTCAAAACAGGCTGGCACACAGCTGAGATGCGCCAAGCACGCCAACTTATAACGCAACTGGAGCAGCAGCGACGAGACCTGATCAATCGCTGGCTGTAGGCTAAAACTCGAAACTTTTCAGCTTAGGGTTGAAAACGAACTAATCAAAATGCAGTCCAACTTCCCTAGAATCGAAGCTCTTGACTCACTGCCCGTGGTGGGAGCGTTTTACGATGTTCCCTGCTTAGTTTGCGATCGCACTGGCTCATGGGTGCCGATACTTGGCGACCTCCACAGCGATCCTGAGATTGGCATCAGCATTATGCATTGGCATCCTGACGCTCGCTTTCTATCAAAGCTTCAAATCAGGCTGCTGTTTCGACTTGAGGACGTTGCTAGTGTCTTGCCCTTAGTAGTGAACCGGGATGATATTCCTGACTCTACAGTGCAGCGGCGAGTGTTGAAGTGCTTTCGGCAGATGCCTGAGTTTCCAGTCACACCGAGAACTAAACCTTTTACTCAGGGCCTAGAAAAGATTTTCAGCGATCGCAAACTAGAATGCTTGAGCTGCCCTCATCGGCATTTCAATCTCGCAGATGTCCCAGTAGTTGAGGATCAAGTTACCTGCCCAGGTCATGGACTGCGGTGGAATGTCAAAACAGGTGCTTTGGTCAAGCGCTGTTAAAGTGCTTAAAAGTGGCAAAGAACATGCAAAAGAGGAGTTGTTCTTTGCCTCTTGTAATGCCTGGTGCGCTTCTTGCATAAAAGGGGGGGAGGGTAAAGCCAAAGCTAGTGCTGTTAACGAATTCAGCGTTTAGTCGGAATCTTTCCAAATTCTGTGTCCAAATTTTTTGGAACGTTTAAACGCTGTAAACAGGTAAAAAACAGGCATAGAACTGGTAAAGCTTTAGAAGCGATCGCCTCTCAGAACTCTCTCAAAACTGGTTAGTAGGCGGAATGAGTAAAGCCAGAAGTGTATCCAGACTCGGGATTCTTGTTAACCCTAGAAATTCGTATCCTCATCCAAAGTCAAACTACAAAGTATTTCAAGAGAACAAAAATGTTGAGTATAAATGCTAAAAAGATTTTCTTGTTAAGCACTATTATGGTTACCTTGTCAGGGTGTGGTGTTTCTGCGGGTTCCTCATCTTTAAGTACCACAAATAGCTATTCAAGTAGTATTGCTATAAAAGACTCTTCAGCTGCTGTTACTTACAAGGACTATTTTACTAGGGTCACCCACGATGGCTATTCGACTAACATCACTAGTCGTTCCAACAAATTCTCTGTCATTATCGATAATGGGCAAGAAAAGACTTTTAATAGTTTTACCGAATTATGCTTAAGTCGAACCCTATACAACGATATAAAAACTTCAATAGATGAAATACTTAAAGAAGTTAGTGCTACCGATTGTAGTCAAGCTGAAAAAAAGCTGTACAACCTTACAGAAATAGATTTAAGCAATAGCTCGATTTATAATTTATTGCCTTTTGTATGGTTTACAAATTTGCAAAAAATTAACCTAAGTAATACACAAGTTGTCAATCTAGTCTATTTGTCAAATTTGCATAAGTTAAATCACCTTGATATTACTAATACACGAGTTGATACTTTCCTTCATCTACGATCTGAAAACCTTCAATACCTTCATGCAAGTGGTACACAAGTTGATAGTTTCCTTCACCTAACATCTGAAAGCGGCCTCCAGTACCTCGATGTAAGCGGTACACAAATTGACAGCTTTCTTCATCTGCCATCTCTAAACAACCTCCAGCACCTCGATGTAAGCGGTACACAAATTGACAGCTTTCTTAACCTGCCATCGCTTAGTAACCTAAGTTATCTAGATATTAGAAATACTGAAATTAAAGATTCTACATTTATGCCATCACTACCCAAACTAAAACGCCTTGATCAAGGTAATGAGTGATATGAATACAACCGAGCTAATGAAGGCTCGTATTTCATGGATTGATCGTGCTTTGGCAGCGATAAGTGCAATCAAGTAGGCGATCGCTCATTCCCCTTGGCTAGAGTCTACCAACCTTAAAATCTTAGCTTTTATTATCAGTGTCCTGAGGTAACGCAACGTAGCAAATTAAACAACTACTGATAACACAGGTGTTTGAGGGGGCGATCGCTAGAAAATCACGATGTAGAGAGCGATTTGGGGATTTTGAGCGGCCTAAAAATGTTAGCTTTTGTTAACGTTTTTCGAGAGTAGCCAGAAAAATATAGGGTAGCAAAAATAACTAAGGGTGTGAGAGTTAGGTATCTAGAGCGATCGCAGGCGTATTAGTAGAAGTGGAGCTAAGCTTTTAGTTGAAAGGCAATTTCCTGAATGAGAGCTCCCAGCCCCTCACTCTTCAAAGTAGACATAGTCCAAGTCGGAATGCCTGAGATAAGCGATTTGGCTTACCGGAGAATACACGAGTTCAGTGGTGTTGGTATGCCTTTGCGAGTAGCACTGGGCTTGCTCTCCAAGCTCAGCTTTTGACGGTCTCCACCAACGTCTATGAGGAGACGAGATTAAGTATGTATCTGGAGGCGAGGCTAGGTAGGGTGATTCACATTCCTCCTCATCCAACTGACCCACCGCTAGTTCCTCTTTCCTGATCAACTGCTGCACATCCGCTGATTTCAACTGAAATCGGCAGTAGTAGGCATAGTCGTCTAAGGCTTTTCCATTACTAAAGCAACGAAGGTCAGACACTTTTCCGGCAAGATGGGGATACCAAAGGTAAAACCCTATATGAGTGGGGATGGCACTTCCTGAATTCAGCAGATAGGGGGCAGTCAGGTAAGCCAGTAATCCAGAAGTAATCAAATAAACAGGAAAAGCGATGGTACCCGCAATCAGCAGTCGGGGAGCAATCCAACGTAAATGCCTTGATAGTTGTGCCATTGCAATTCTTCGATGAAGTACCACCAAACTAGCAAATCTTGAGAACTCGAACTTGCATTTAACTTTGCCTTCATCGCCACTTCATTCAGGTAGTAGTTGAGCATCAAATAGTTTAAGGAGTTAGTAGCTTTATGCTCTAAGTTTCTAAACGTTTGAAGGTTCAATACCTCTTGCAGCTCCACATCGCCAGATGCAAAGCGCAACTGCTAGAACGTCTTGGCAGGCGTAAAGAAGTTTGAATATGTGCAGCACTACCCATTCAACAACCTAGTTAACTAACTAACTGCGTACGCAGCAGTTCATCTAGTTAGCCATTCATCTAGCAGCTTATAGGCTAAATCGCTAAAATCTTTAGGCTTGGCATCGCCAAATGCGATCGCACTGGTTGTCCAGAATTTGGACATAGTCTGGGATGCAGTGCTTACCTCAATAGGGACGAGTGGAAGACTTTGAGGTTGTTGTCTGCTACTTTTGCGATCGCACGACTTCAGCGGATGTGAGGCCAACGGTCTTAAAGATTTCCTTTAAGTCAGGATACGTAGACACTATAAAAATTTGCAACATCAACCACGTAAAATGTTGGGAATCCATTGAACAGATTTTTACAACTCGAAGGTCGTTCTATGTATCCCCTCGTCCTGTCTCCTGAGGTCGTTTCAACCTTTTCTTTTTGGCATGAAGGTGTACTTCAGAAAGGCATTTCCTCTGGTAAGGAACTGTACGGCTTCTATAAAAAATTCGATGCTACTCAAAGACAGGAAGCTTTCAGTACGGCAGTCAGTTTATCGGAGACAGGGATTGAAGTTTGTATTACTTGTCTGCCGACTGAATACAAGGTTTGGGTAAGCCTTAGAAAATTGGAGCAAGTTGCATTGTGTTTTTTGTCAAATACCCGACCAGAAGAGCTAGTGATTACTTAACGACCATGAAAGATTTTTGAGCACCATTCTTACATTGCCTCTCGAATTGAGGAGCGATCGCCCCTTTGTCTCTTGCACTTCAGCACAGCGATCGCCCTTCTCCACCTCACCAGCGCGATCATGCTTGTCCGTCACCTACTAGTGGAATCCGCATTTCTGGAATCTAAAAGCTACAAGGCTAAGATTTCTATCGTGATTCCAAGCTACTCAGTGTACGTAGTAATATATACCTAGGCGAGGCAACCTAAAAAACACCTCATTAGATATCTTTATGAACCTCGATGAGTTTGAGGGCCAGGTTAAAGATGCGCTTGACGTTGGGCTCAACCGACTCCAAACGGTCACGCTTTTAGTCGTAAACCTAGAGCAACAGCTCGAATTGACCCGACAAAGCATGCAAGAGCTAACTCAAATCATTGATAACTTCATTACTGCCGAAAAGCAAAAACGAGACCAAGGCTAGAACTGAGTCCATTGGATGGCGAGAGAACTATCCAGCACAAACTTTTTCAATTGCAGCGACTAGCGCTTCTGGGTGGGTCGGCTTGACAAAATAACCCTGCACTCCCAATTGCAGGGCTCGTTGGCGCTCGGTTCGAAAGGCGAATGCTGTAAAGATGATGACAGGTAAATGTTGAAACTCTATGTTCTGTCGCAGTGCTTCTAGTAGTTGGTAGCCACTGATGCCGGGTAACTTCAAGTCCAGCAAAACAACATGCGGCTGAAACTGAGCCAGAGTTGAGAAAAAGCTACTGCCCTCTGCCAAACCCAGCACTTGGTAGCCGTG
>NZ_JACJPA010000123.1:0-55867 GCF_014695845.1 Trichocoleus sp. FACHB-591 | reverse complement strand
CTCGAAGAAGACCGTCAGCAGTTGCAGAGAGCGCTGAGCCAGCTAGAAGACAAGACAAGAGCCGCGATCGAGCTTGTTTACTTCAGCGACTTGTCCCGCAAAGAAGTTGCAGAGCGGATTGAAGTTAGCCCCATGACAGTGACTCGCCGCATTCAGAGAGGCATCCAGCAGATGGTGGCTTATCTCCAGCCTCAAGAATTACAAAGCGATCCTTAACTTCAGGATTTAGTAGAAGCAGGTCAAGCTCCAATATTCATCGCAGCTAATTTTCTCGTCTTCTAGTAGGGTGCCTAGCACATCTAATAAAGCTTGAATTGCGACTTCGCGGTCAATAAAGTGACGCCCTGCTACCAAGGCAGCCGCAAAGCTGTTGTAGGTCTCTCCTTCATTCATGCCACCCGGTACACTGGGGTGATGGGCATCGAACCTGAAGGAATCACCATAAGGGATGACCTCAAGGAGCCAGCCATGATAAGGCATCCGGTTCGGCTCGCTCTTCAACATCATAATCGTCTCCAGCAATCTCGTTATTCAGTACCAGGTGTTCAGCCGTCAATTTTGGCTGATGGTGTCATTATTCCCACCTGAACTGCCAGAAGAACCAGTCAAACCTGGAGTTGAACCTAGATTGCTAAACCTACAGGAATAGGCTAGTCTGTGAACAAAAAAGGTGGAGAGAACTTTGCTACATCGTTTCGCATTACCACTTCTTGCACTTCTAGCAACGAGTCCAAGTTATGTAATCGCGCAACCCAGTTCCCCATCTAACGTTGCTAAATCTTCCTCACTCACTACTACGTTGCCTGCTAATGTTGCGGGTGTAGTATTTGTCAACACCAATACTGAGGCTTGGACCACACTGACACAGTTTCAGTTGTTTTCCCAAGCTGGACCTTTTCTAGCCGGACTGCCCGCTCTTTTTCTAGGTCTAGACTTAACCACAGATGTACAGCCTTGGCTAGGTGAGCGAGTGGCGATCGCTCTCATGCCCTTCACGGGTTCAGAAAAGAACTCCGACGATCGCTTAGAAAATAGCTCGGAACTTCTTAACGCAAACCATGCCCTTTTGCTAGCCCCAGTTAAAGACACTCAGCTTTTGAATGCTTTTTTGACAAAGCTCAAGGCATCCCGAAGCCAACTTCCGCTCGAGCGTCAATATAAAGGAGTTACCGTTTGGGAGTGGCCTGCGGAAAAGCCAGCGCAGTGCGACAGTGCCTCACCAAACCAGCCAGGCTGCGAGTCAGCTCCAGAAACTGAATCAGAGCCTGAAACTACACCTCAAGCACCCTCTGAGGAAGAAATTCAGCCGACTGAACCAACGACTCAGACTTTGACAGACAAGCCACAGGCATTTTCCAAACTCAAAGCTGTCGGTTCTACGCCTACTTTACCTTTACCTCCCATTCCCGGAGGGGGACTCTCGATTCCCTCCATTCCTAGCCCTCAGGCAGGTTTAGCGATCGCTGTCTTGCCTGGTTACTTGGTGACAGCTACCACTCCAGCCCCGATCGAACAATTAATTGATGCCCGCCGCAGCAAGAGCCCAGCGCTAGCAACGAATCCGCAGTTTCAGCGCACAATGCAGCATCCCCAGTTTCAGCGATCGCTGCTGGTAGCTTACGGCAACATCGCTGAGATTGCTCGCTTCCCTCAGCCCCAGTTCCCGATTCCCACAACACCTCCCACGGAAGAGCCTACTTCTCCCCAACCGCAAACTTCTCAGCCTCGTAAATTAAAAGCAGATTCTCAGCCACCCAGCCCAGTGCCAATGGAAGGGCTGACGGTTGGCCTAGAACGCTTAGCCCAAGATTACAGCACCGTTGATGGCTATGTATGGTTGCAGCCAGAAGGCGTTCACACCCAAATTAGTACTTACTACAAAACGCCACAACCCACCAAAGCTGATGTTTTGACTCCCAATGCCGAGCAGATTCTAACGCGGATGCCAGGGGCCACTTATCTAGCCAGTACTAGCCGCAATCTCAAGCAGCAATGGCAATCCTTCGTAGATATTACTCAAGCGGAACCAACCCTACAACCAGCTTTACAGGTCGTTCGGGATGGGATTCGGACCCTCAGTGGTTTAGATTTGGAGCGCGATTGGCTGCCTTGGATGGATGGGGAATATGCAGCGTTTTTGTTTCCCGATAATCAAGGGCCCTTCAGCCGCCTCTATCCCAACCTGGACTTGGGCTTGGGTTTGGTGATGCAAACCAGCGATCGCCCTGCCGCTGAAGCCGCCCTGAAAAAGTTCGACCAGTTCATCAAATCGCAATCCGGTAGCGCTTTGAACATTGCGACCCGTAGCATTCAAGGCCAACCCGTCACCAGTTGGGAATTTGCAGAAGCAGGCGATCGCCAAAGTTTCTTCGCCCATAGTTGGGTGGATCAAGATACGTTAGTGGTCACAACTGGGCTCGGTCCCATGAAGGCGCTCAACCCTAAACCGTACCTACCACTTAACCAAAATCGCACCTTCAAAACCGCTACCGACTCTTTTTCACGTCCCAACCAAGGCTATTTTTATACGAACATGGGAGCTTCCCTATCGTTTATCTACGGCCTATTTCAGCCTTATAGCAACGCCCCAGAGATGAGAGAAGTCAAGCGCTGGCTCGGCACAGTTTATAGCATTAGTGCTTCTAATTCTGCTACACCAGAAAAGCAACAGTTTGATAGTCTACTCGTTCTGGCACCAACCAGAAAGCCATAGCAGCGCCCATTGTCATGCTTAGTCAGATTAAAGAGATTGCTCATACCCTCGCCCCGCGTTTAATTGAAATTCGTCGCCATCTGCACAGTCATCCAGAACTAAGCGGCCAGGAATATCAAACGGCTGCTTATGTAGCGGGTGTTCTTTCCTCCTGCGGGTTGCATGTGCAAGAAGCAGTAGGCAAAGTTGGAGTCGTAGGTGAACTGCCAAATCAAGGCACCGACCCACGGTTGCTCGCGATCCGGACAGATATGGATGCCCTGCCAATCCAGGAGCGAACTGGTCTAGAATTTGCTTCGCGACAGCCTGGGATTATGCACGCCTGCGGCCATGATATCCACACCACGGTGGGTTTGGGTACAGCCATGGTGTTATCCCAACTCAACGGCGCTTTACCAGGCCCGGTGCGTTTTCTGTTTCAGCCCGCCGAAGAAATTGCCCAAGGGGCAGGTTGGATGGTAGCAGATGGCGTTATGGATCAAGTCACGGCGATTTTATCCGTTCATGTCTTTCCGTCGATTCCCGCTGGTTCTGTCGGCATCCGCTATGGAGCCCTGACTGCGGCGGCTGATGATTTAGAAATTTTGATTGTGGGTGAGTCGGGTCATGGGGCGCGACCCCACGAAGCGATCGATGCGGTTTGGATTGCGGCTCAAGTCGTGACTAACTTGCAACAAGCCATTAGCCGTACCCAAAATCCCCTGCGTCCCGTGGTTTTGACGTTTGGGCAGATTAATGGGGGACGGGCTCCTAATGTAATTGCTGACCAGGTGCGTCTCCAAGGAACTGTGCGATCGCTCCATCCTGAAACTCGCAGCAATCTGCCCGAATGGATCGAGCAAATTGTCGCCAATGTTTGCCAAACCTACGGTGCCAAATACGAGCTGCACTATCGTCGGGGAGTGCCTTCAGTCCAGAATGATCCAGCCCTAACCCAGTTGCTAGAAGCAGCGGCTCATGAAGCTTGGGGGAGCGATCGCGTACAGATTTTACTAGAGCCTTCTTTAGGCTCTGAAGATTTCTCTCTTTATTTAGAACATGCTCCTGGCAGCATGTTTCGCTTGGGTGTGGGCTATCCCGATAAATTCAATTACCCGTTACACCATCCTCAATTTGAGGTGGATGAGTCGGCAATTCTAACCGGAGTTGTTACTCTAGCCCATGCTGTTTATAAGTACTGGCAACGGGAGCATCGTTAGGACGGAACGGTCTTGGTCAACACTCCGACCCTGCTCAACCAACCTCAACCAACCTCAGTCAGGCGAGCATTCTGCCCTACGAGAGATCAACTAGGAGAAAAGCTTAGCTAAATTGGCTGGTAAGGCAGAACTGAGAAGAATTAAATTCATGGCTTCACCTACACCTTTAAAGGGTACAGATCTGATTGACTGTGCCAAAGCGAATGCCAAACAAGGAGTTGAAACTGCTGCTCATCTCTGTGGCTATGGCAGTGATTTGAATACATTTGAGCGGGAATTGCACCAAGCCTGTCAAGACATTGGGGTTAACATTAACGAGCTCAGCGATCTGATTACGGATCAACAACAGCTAATTCAGTTTGCAGGCACTGAAGTCGCCCCTGATAGTCCTTCATCTTTATAAAGTACTAGGCTGTCTGATTTAGGTCTTGCAACAACCCTGTTCTGGTAAATTGAGCACAACACAATTGTAGGGGTACCTCTGGTAGGTGCCCTTTTGCATTGAGTAGGCCCAAGATAGGTTCCTTGCAATTCTCTACTTGGGGCGCTGATAGAGAAATCTATAATAAAGGTCAGTACAACAAAGCAACCTTTATGAGCGCCTGCTGTGAAAAAACGGGTAACTCTGACCTTTCCTAAACGTTCTGTGCAAATGCCTGTCACTTACCGGCTGGCCAAAGACTTTAATGTTGCCGCTAATATTATTCGCGCTCAGGTTGCCCCTAATCAGATTGGCAAGCTCGTTGTGGAGTTGTCTGGGGATATTGATCAGTTGGATGCAGCCATTGACTGGATGCGATCGCAAGACATTGGAGTTTCCTTAGCGAGTCGAGAACTGCTGATTGACGAAGATGTTTGTGTGCATTGTGGTCTCTGCACTGGCATTTGTCCCACCGAAGCCTTGACCCTCGATCCGCAATCTTTCCGACTTACTTTCACGCGATCGCGCTGCATTGTTTGCGAGCAGTGCATTCCAACGTGCCCAGTTCAAGCGATCTCAACTAATCTGTAAACTAAATGGATGGCAATAAATCGCGTGAATGGCATTGCTGAAAAAACTTCCTTGGCTCTCTCTAGCACTTTTAGTAGTTGCCTACTGTACATGGGGTTGGTTCCTTTACCCATCCCGCAGTTCGGGGTTTGATTGGTTGTTTGCTGCTGCCTTCGCCATCATTGTGGCAGGATTATTGACCGCGCCTGAAAAAAGCCTGCGATCGCGATTTTTCACTTGGTCTGTTTCTAGCATTGGTAGATTTATCCTAGTGCTTTGCGGCTCCGCGCTAACAGCCGTAGTTCTCTACATGGCTAATGTTTTTGTTCATATTTTAGTTACAATTTCTGCTTGTATGTTGGCAAGGCTAGACTTACAAACTGCCGGATTCAAGCAGTTAACCGCCTTCTGGGTCTTATCAGCATTTTCTCTAGTTGGCTTAGGATTGGGCTGGACCTTTCACTATTTCGCGTAAAGGCAAGCAATAGAGCAAGAAAAAAGCAGCCCTTGTAGGCTGCTGGTGTGGTGTGTGAGGAGTAGTTAGCTCTAGATTAAGGGAGTTCGATGGCAACTGCAATTCAGTTACAGTTTTCGATACAATCGCCTGAAACGCCCGCAGCTTAAACTTTTCAAAAATTTTGCCTCACAAAACTCTCTTCAGTCACCGGATGGACAATGTAGAAAGCGTCACACGGTACCCCAAGATTAGAGTTGAATTTAACGACACTATGAAAAGCGCTTAACTGTCCTCTTGCCCTACAGCATTCTACGCAGTGGGGCAATTTTGTTTTTAAAGTAGATTGTCAGGTTCCTAGCTGAACCAGATCACACATGAGATAAACTCAGGGGAGTTTGGCATGCGATCGCATGTCACTGAGTTGACAGAGGAGTGAGGTCAATGAAAAGCAGCCTGGATCGAGGCTTAGCGACTCCCAGCATCATTTACACTCCGCTTGTTCGCTGGAGCATCATCAGTCTACTAACGGCTAGCTCAGTCGGTACCTTCGCATGGATGGCTGAAGCTCAAGAAGCTGCCAACCAAGCGCCAACTGGCAGTACATTAACTAGAACTCCAGGTAGCTTGATTAATCGAGCTACCTTAAAACTAGGCACTCAAGGTCGAGACGTTTCTGAGCTACAGGCAACTTTAAGGTTATTGGGCTTCTACGCTGGGGTAGTAGACGGCTTTTATCGCGAAAGTACTGCGATCGCGGTCTCTCGCTTTCAAACAGCAGCAGGACTTCCTGCGGATGGCATCGTTGGGCCTGCCACCTGGGATCAACTCTTTCCACCAACCGCTAACCTACGTTCGTCTACCACCAACACTATCTCTGCGGCCAATCTTTCCTCTACTACCAACTCTGCTGCGGCCTTTCCCACTCCCAATATCACTAATTCCAGCAACCCAAATCCTGATCGCTCCCCAGCTCTAGCTACTACCAATCTTAGCAACTCAAACCCCAATAGGGACTTAGTAGGTAGTAATAGTTCTGCAAGGCCAGTTGTCCCCTCGAGCTCCACTGAACCTGAAGCCTATACGGTAGAGTTACCAGTTTTAAGATTAGGCATGCAAGGCTCCGCAGTTTCTAGACTGCAAGAGCGCTTACAAGCCGCCGGATTTTTTCAAGGAGCCATAGATGGTGCCTTTGGGCCAGAAACCCAAAATGCGGTTCAAGCAGCTCAGCGCCAGTATCAATTAGAAGCAGATGGTATCGTTGGGCCTGCAACTTGGAGTGCCTTGCTGCGTTAGCTAGTTTTGACTCAAAAGAAACTTGAGCTTTGAAAAAGTAGGGTAACTTTTGTTTCCTACTCTTTCAGCGATCGCGCTATAAAAATCTTCTTTAAAAAGTTAAATAAGCAAGTCAGCCTGGAGGTAGAGCAAATAATCCACTCTTCCGATAGAACTGTTTGTGATTGCAAACCAAGTATCTTTTGTATACAGAGCTCACGTAGAGCTAGTACAAAATACAGACTCAAAAACTTTAGAAGTCATTATTGAAATCTACTGATTTTAGAGTTCATCCATTAGGTTCTAGTAGTCTCTAGCGATTCAAATATTTCTTTGCTCTTTTTCTAAAAACCTTTGTTTTGAAAGCGTTCTGGCAATAAAAATGTACAACAGAGATAACCGCGAAACCCACAATTCAGAAGTTCGTCAAGAGACTTATCAAGACGCTCAAGGAAATACTCATACTCGTGTCACTCGCAACGCTGACACCGTTAATACCCGTACACCCACGACAGACGAGGTGTCTTATCGCGATGGCTACGTAAGCGGTCAGGTCACCGAACGGGAATTGCGAGACGGAAATCAAATTGCTCGTGATAACGACAATGCAGCTCGTGGGCTCCTGATCGGCATTATTCTGACCTCTTTGTTGGGCTTAGTTCTTGGCACACTATTTTTCTTGAATCAACGGCGCGAAACTCCTGCGCCTGTAGCACCCATTATTGTGCCGAATCGCTCAGTTGCTCCAGCGGCCAAGCCATCGCCTAGCCCGGTGACCAAAACCGAAACTCGAATCATTGAGCGAGACAGAGTGGTACCTGTTCCTCAGCCACAGGCTCCAGCACCTCAAGCACCCGCACCCGCTCCTGCTCCAGCACCTACGGTGAACGTAGCACCCGCTCCCGCTCCTGACGTAAATATCACAGTGCCCAGCAATCCTGCGCCTGCGCCTACTCAGCCTCAAACTGGAAATGACGCAACATCTACTCAGGGCAGCAGTGGCAGTACAACTGATACCGCACCTAGCACCAACGATCTGAATACGGGAGATCAGTCAGATACTGCACCAACTACAGAGGGCACAAGTACAACTGGCAATGACACAACTAACACTGGTGGCGCCTCTGGAACCACTGGCCGTTAAATAGCAGAGCTGAGTTTCAGCGACTAAATTAGTCAATTTTCCGTGGGTCTAGTGAATATTTACTAGACCCACGATTATTTTTGAAGGTAATAATTATTCGGAGTGAGACCCAACGGCTTCGGCTTGATAACGAATGTTAGCTTGTTTCAATCGTTGCAAGGCTTCACCTAGGCGATCGCAATCTGCAATTAAGCTAATGCGAACATATCCTTCGCCGCCAGGACCAAAGGCATTACCTGGGGTCACAACCACACCTGTTTGTTGCAGTACCGACAGAGCAAAGTCAGTGGAGTTTTGCCCTGGTGGACAAGGTACCCAGAGATACATGGTGGCGCGAGTCTTCGGAATGCTCCAACCGAGTTCTTCTAGTCCTTGGATCAAGAAATCTCGACGGGTGCGGTAGCGAGCCTGAACTTCGTGCAAGTAGACATCAGGCAGTTGTAAAGCAGTTTCAGCCGCAGATTGTAAGGCCGCAAAGATGCCGTAATCCAGATTGGTTTTTAGAGTTCGCAATCCTTGAATAATGTGGCGATTGCCCACCACAAAGCCTACACGCCAACCCGCCATATTATAGGTTTTGGACATGGTGTGGAACTCTACCCCAATGTCCTTAGCCCCTGGAATCTCTAGCAAACTGGTGGGCTGATAACCATCAAAGGCAAGTTCCGCATAGCAAAGATCATGGATCAGCAGAATTTCATGCTTGCGGGCAAATGCGACAATGTCTTCAAAGAACTCGCGGGGAGCCGTGGCCGCCGTTGGATTACTGGGGTAGTTGAAGTAAAGGGTTTTGGCTTGCTTGGCTACATCATCTGGAATCGCAGCCAAATCGATTAGCCAATCATTTTCTGGCTTTAGGATCAGGTTGTGAATCTTACCTCCAGCAATGAGCGGTCCCCGGAAATGAGCTGGATAAGCGGGACTGGGAACTAAAACAACATCACCAGGATTAACATAGGCGATCGCTAAGTGAGTCAACCCTTCTTTGGACCCCAGCAACGGCAAAGCTTCTCCGTCAGGATCAAGACTGACGCCATAGCGACGGTGGTACCAGCTGGTGATAGCGCGGCGGAAACTGGCAGTCCCCTCAAAAGGCGGATAACCATGATTGGCTGGGTCCTGTAGAGCCGCGATCGCTGCATCCACGACAGGTTGAGGTGTAGGGCCATCTGGGTTGCCCATTCCCAAATCAATCAAGTCCAGACCCTGTTCGCGAGCACGAGCTTTCAACTCATCTAAGCGGGCAAATACATAGGGAGGGAGCGCCCGCAGACGTTCGGCAGGGGTAATCCAATCCAGTTCCATTCTTTACACCTCGTTGCTGGTTGCCTGAGTCAGAGTGGTACGACTGACTTCAACCGGAGCCATTGTCGAAACCATAGCTGCCATCAGTTGTGCAGGCACAACCGAGAATGGCAGACGGTGAATATCCGAGCCTTGAGCACAGGCTACTTCAGCAGCATGTTGTAAATCTGCCAGCGAAATCTGCTCTAAACCCAGATCGCTTAAGGTTTGGGGTAAGCCGATTTCAGCATAGAACTTTAAGAGCTGCTGTCGTGCTGTCGCTGCTAGTTGATTTCCTTGCAGCATTTCTTCCAGGCGCAGTTGCACCAAAATGCCATAAGCTACCTTCTCACCATGCAAAGCATCATGGCTAGCCAACAGATGCGTGAGGCCATTGTGCACCGCGTGAGCGGCAACCGTACGACATTGGGCTCCACCCAGACCACCAACCACGCCCGCCAACAACACGGCAGCATCTACCACCTCGCGCCAAGCGTCACTCCCTGGTTCTTGCAAAGCGGCCACAGACCTTTGAAACAAAATGTCGCGCAAAACGCGGGCCTGCTGGACTGCTGCAATCATCAACGTTTGGTCGGAGTGACCGCTGCTGACGGAAGCTTCATACCATTTCGCCAAGGCATCACCAATGCCTGCGACCAAAGTCCGCTGATCAGCCGTCCGAACCAAGCTATAGTCGAGCACCAACAAATCTGGGCAGCGGGGCAAGCCCACGTCGTACAGAAAGGCTCCTTGATCGGAATAGACGTTGGAGAGGGCTGTCCAAGCCGCACAAGTGGCTGCTGAAGTGGGCACAGTCACAATTGGCAACTGGGACTGATGAGCAATCAATTTAGCCGCATCTAAAGCTTTACCACCACCAACACCAATGATGACGTCAGCTTGATGAGTCGCAACCGCTTCCCGTAGCGCTGCCAGTCCTGACTCACTGCAATCTAAACCATAGGCAGCCTGAGTGAATGACAGTTTTTCTTGCTGCAAGACAGGTTCTAACCAAGGTTGCACCACCGCTAAGGTGCGATCGCCCCCTACAATTAAAGGCCGCTGTCCTAAGCGACCAATTGCCTCCCCTACCTGGGCCAACGCTTGCTCGCCTCGGATCACTTGAGCGGGCGCGACCATCAGCGAGAGCAGTGCAGTCGTGGTTTTAGTTTGGGTTGATGATGAATCCGGCAGAGAGGGATGAGGCATAGGGCACGATCGCGAGGTCGTTGACATTTACGTAGGGTAAGGACAACTTTACTACTATTTCCAGGTTAGTTTGCACTGAAACTAAGGCGTAAAGATCACCCAGTTTCTAACTAACCGATGGAAGTTTTAGGATGGGCGAGATGCGGTCTCTAGCTGAGGCAAACGAGCAAAATTTTGGTCATAGATCGTTACCGCCAAATTGGTGTCATCTCGCGATGCCAGCGATCGCTTGACTTCACCTAAATAGAGAGGCACCGATTGCCCCACTTCTGGGTGAATAATGGTCCGAGCCCGAATCGTGAGTTTCTCGTCCGCTCCCCCTAAACGGCCAAAGGAGAACAAATCGGAAGCCGCTTGGCGCAGAGTGGCATCTAACTCAGATTGCTTGATCTTGGGTGAAACCGAAATAACAGCTTGACTGGCTCCAGAGTCATAGATGAGTGAGAAAGGAGCGGCACCCGGGATGATGGTATGGGTCAGAGGCACCAAACCGAGAGCAAAAAAGCCCACGGTTAGAACCCCCATAAAGCCTGTGACTCCTACAAAGCGGAACCGCACGCCCCACTGGAACACAAACATTAAAACGGTTAAAGCAGCGCAAACTAATGTCAGAATGCCTGACCACTTAGTAGCAATTAAAAAATCGGCAGTTGTAGGCATGACGGTGGCAAACTCAGACTAACGACAGATCAATAAAGCTGAGGAAATCCCTCGGTTATTCGTTGCTGACAAAGCCCGCAGGCTGAGACGCTTCAGAGAGCTCTAAGGCTGCCTTTAAGGTATGCCAAGAAAGATTGGCACATTTAATCCGCACAGGAAACTGAGAAACCCCTTGCATCACGTTTAACTTCCGCAATTCTTGGGGAAACTCTGCTTCTCCTTTCATCATGGTTTGGAAGCGTTGCACCATTTCTAGCGCTTCAGCAACGGTGCGACCTCGTAAAGCCTCAGCCATCAGATCTGTAGAGGCGATCGCGATCGCGCAGCCTTCCCCTTCAAATTTGACATCCTCAATCCGGTCGCTGTTCTCGTTGAGTTGCAAAGTCAGTTCGATCGTGTCACCACAAGAGGGATTATGGCCTTTTTGATAGCGATGGACTGGAGAGGTTGTACCCTTGTTACGAGGTTTTTTATAACGCTCCAGAATCACTTGTTGATATAGATCACGTAAGTTGCCCAGAGTCATGATGGGTTGATGATGTGTGTCTCCGTCTATTCTCGATCCTATCAGGGTCTTCCAGCTTGATAGGGGGCGATCGCATTATTACCTAGAGAATTTCCAGCATATCAACTGCTAGCTCGATCCGCGATCGGTTTGCCGTAGTGCTCAGACCAGAAATTCTGAATCAATTTCCAGGTAAAACCTTGCCAGCTTTTGATAATTGGCGTTGATGCTGCGGATGAGGACTGAGTTGGCGAGCGCGGCAATGATATTGCTGAGTTAGCAGGGTGGTGATGACCGCAGCGGATACAGGTTTAGAGAACAGGTAACCCTGCCCGTACTCACATCCCATCTGGTTTAGTTGAGTATGTTGAACTGCCGTTTCTACGCCCTCGGCAATTACTTGCATCCCCAAATTGTGGGCTAGCGTGATGATCGTCTGAACAATTGCTGAATTTTTACTATTCGTGTCTATCGTGGTGATAAAAGAGCGATCGATTTTGAGGACATCAATCGGAAAGCGGTGTAAATAGCTCAAAGATGAATATCCAGTGCCAAAATCATCCATGTATAGCTGAATATTCAGAGTTTTCAGGGCTAGTAGCATGGCGATCGCAGGTTCCGAATTTTCCATTAACACAGTCTCAGTAATTTCTAGTTTTAGGCTCCCAGGTGCTAGCTGGGTGGTCTGCAAAATTTGACTGACTTGGGTCATCAAATCTGTCTGGGAGAACTGCCGCCCCGAAATATTGACACTGATCGTCAGGGGTTGGCAGAAGGGAAACCGTACTTGCCAGTTCGCTACCTGTTGGCAAGCTTCCTGCAACACCCAATGTCCCAGTGGCACAATCAAGCCTGTTTCTTCAGCAACTGCAATAAACTCCGTCGGAGCAACCAAGCCGCGCTGAGGATGGTGCCAACGCACTAAAGCTTCAAACCCCACAATTGCACCTGTGGCTAAAGCCACAATGGGCTGATAACGAACCTGAAACTCTTGGCGATCGATGGCTCGCCGCAGATCCGTCTCCAGTTGCAATCGCTCTACCGCGTGAGCATGCATACTCAGGTTAAAGACTTCATAACAAGCCTTCCCCACGGCTTTGGCGCGATACAGAGCGATATCAGCATCTCGCAACAAATTCTCTGGTTGAACGTAGCTGCGGGTATATAGCGCAATCCCGATACTAGCTGTGGTAAACACTTCGTAACCGTTGAGGTTGAAGGGTAGGGTCAGAGCCTGCTTGATGCGCTCAGCAATTTGGGTGGCACCGCTTAAATCTGAAATGTCTTCTAGTAAGACGGCAAACTCATCCCCGCCTAGCCGCGCCACTGTATCACCTAACTTTAGGCAGGCTTCTAGACGGCGAGCGATCGCAACTAACAGTTGATCCCCAACTAAGTGCCCCAAGCTGTCGTTAATTAGTTTGAAGCGATCTAAATCGATAAATAAGACTGCAAACAAATCCCCTGTGGAACGCTTGGCCCGCTGCATGGCATGTTCTAAGCGATCCATAAACAAAGTTCGATTGGGTAAATGCGTCAGTGCATCATGTATCGCGCTGTGCAACAACTGTTCTTCTGCCCACTTGCGCTCCGTTACATCCTGAGCCAGTGAGGCAATGCCAATCAGATTCCCGTTTTGATCAATCAGAGGTGTGTTGTACCACTCACAGAAAATAGTTCTGCCGTCTTTCGTCTGGTTGGCATTGGTGCTCCGCATGCCTCCCCTTTGGGCCAAGAGTTCTACCCAAACCTGCTTGACCTGCTCTCTGGCGGCGTGGGGCACAATTAACTCTAAAGCGTGACAGCCTACCACCTCGCTTTGGGCATAACCAAAAATCTTTTCTGCGGCTGGGTTCCAGTCCACCACTTCAAAATCTAGGTTCCACTCAATGACAGCTAGGGGAGTTTGCTGAACATGGAGTGAGAGCTTTTGCTTAGATTGCTTCAGTTCGGCATCCAGGCGATCGCGCTCTGTTAGGTCTCGAATTGCCAAGACAGCATTAGTTCCCTGACCCTTAAATTGGATGCAAGTGGCATAAATCTCTAAAACTTGCCTGGTTTCAGCCTGTTGAAATTCATAAATGCCAGTCACATTCAGTCGTTCGTGTAACACTCGATTGACTGGGTGTTCCTCCGGCGTAAGTGGCTGACTCTGTTGCTCTAGGCACAATAAATCTAGAAGCGGTGTACCCAACACTTCAAAGCGTTGCCGATTCACTAAACGGTCGAACGTAGTATTAGACCATTGAATTCTGCCATCCTCGTCCGTCCAAACGATGGAATCGACAATGGCCCCTAAAGCCACTTCCATCTTGCCTAGTGTGGAGCGCAGTTGATTGAGCAGGATGGTGGGATCGCCTAGCATTAGGGCTTTTGCTCCGTGAGGGGTTGTTACGACTCCAAAGGCCGTAAGATGGCACCAAACATCCATTGGCCAAGCTGCTGCTCTGCGGTAATGAAATGCTCGGATAGAATTTCTCTGCCATCCTGAGTGACTGCCATTAATCGCAGAGGATGGTTCATGATCGTCGGTTGCTCAGTGAGGGTAAAGCGAGCAAATCCGAGATGATGGGAATCGTGATAGCTTGTAGGAATGACTACTGTGAGCGGTTGACCGAGAATCTCCTCACTCTGCCAGCCAAAAGTAGCTTGAAAGGCAGAATTGACGAAGGTAATGAAGCCTTGATGATCTGTGATTAGCACAGGCACGTCGGTTGTAGTCGTCAGTTCCTGAAGCGTCATCATAATGGTCTGCTTCTCTTGATTTGCTTTTTTGGTTTGCTTCTGGGATGGGTCGCGATCGCAGCAATAATTAACAGTAATTAAAAAAGTTGGTTTTTTGAGTAGGCCATAGTTGTGTAGAAACTCTCTCTGCACAACTCCGAGAAAAACGCCTAAGTTCTAAGCAATTAAAAATTGCTGTAATAAAGTCTAGTTTGGCAGTAACTAGAGCAGCAAAAATCCGCAAGTTGAGCTAAAAACATCCGCCACTTGCGCAAACTGAGCACTTTTCTTCAAGTGCTAAAAATAAAGGCTAGAAACTGAAGTAATTTAGATGGGCAAGTCAGCGCGGGGATAGAAACTTTCAATTTGACGGAGTTTTTCGTAGAGATTGCGTTCTTCCGCAGTCAGGTCTCTAGGCACCGCCATTTGGATTTCCACAATCTGGTCCCCGCGCACTCCCTGATCATTGGGATATCCTTTGCCAGCTAAACGCAGACGCTGACCGGGACGCACTGCGGGAGGAATTCGCATTTTCACCAGGCCATCGAGCGTGGGCACCTCAATCTGCCCCCCTAAAACTGCCTCTACTGGCGTAATCGGCAGCTGGCAGAGAACATCAGTCCCTTCTAACTTGAAGTAAGGGTGAGAGGTGACTTCAATTTTTAGGTACAGGTCGCCCCCGTTAACGCCTTGACCCTTGAGCCGAATCCGCTGTCCAGAAAACATGCCACCTGGCATATTCACTTCTAGCGATCGCCCATCTTCTAGCCGCACTCGTTCGCGACCACCTGTATAAGCTTTGTCGAGCGGCACGCTCAGTTTGGCTTCGGCATCCCGGCGACCTGTCCGCACCGTATAGGTGGTCTTGGTGGTGCCTGGGCGGTAATATTCTTGAGTGGCAGTGGTAGTGCGGGAATTTGTGCCAGCGGTTGCCGTTTTAGCAGTGGTGCGCCGATTGAGCAGCTGATCCACAAAGCTGTTGAAATCGGGGAAGGAGCCGAAATCTAGGTCATCGTTGGTGCGACCATTGTTGCGATCGCTCCACGCTGCACTTCCGCGTGCCGCATTTCCCCCTTGAAAGCCTTTCTGCTTCCAAAAAAGGCTGAACTGGTCGTACTGCGCTCTCTTGGTCGTATCGGAAAGCACTTCATACGCTTCTCCAACATCTTTGAATTTTTCCTCAGCTTCTTTATTCCCCGGATTCAGGTCGGGGTGATATTGCCTTGCCAGCCGCCGATAAACTTTTTTGATTTCTTCTATAGAAGCATCTCTGGAAACTCCCAGAATTTCGTAGTAGTTCCGAAAGTTTTGCATAAGGAAGTTAACACTCAATGATTGATTGTCCGTTGTTGATTGTGAGGAACTAGTAGTCGGCGTTCAAACCTAGCTCCCCACACCCAAAAACCTATTAGAGCCAGTCATCGTCATCTTCGTCCCAGTTGTCATTTTGGTAATTCGGCCCAGAACGGCCTGCACCCACGCCATAGGCAGAGCCAGAACCAGGTCTGCGGTAGGGCGTGTCAAAGCTGTCATCATAATCGCGGCGGGAATCACGAGGTGAGTCACCCGTAATTGTCCGGCGGATCGATCCAAAGAAGTCGTCTTCTTCCTCTTCGGCCTGGGCGTATTGATACGCTTCTCGCTTGAGATTGTACAGCGCATCTTGCAGATTCGCCTGGGCCAAATCCACGCTGCGCTCGTCGTTAGATTCCAGAGCTTCCCGTAGTTCTTGAATCAAGACTTCGATTCGGCGGCGCTTGTCGCTGGCAAAGTACATGCCATAGTCGAGCGCGACTTGCCGCAACTCTCGCTCCGCTTCAAAGGTGAGCGCTTCTGAACGGGTGCGCTTCTCGACGCGATCGCGGCGTTGGCGATCGGCATCAGCAAATTGCTCCGCTTCCCGAATCATTTTCTGCACTTCGGCTTCGCTAAGATTTGAGGCTTCTTGGATGACGATGGTTTGCTCGCGGCCCGTAGTGCGATCGAGCGCGGTCACCTGCAAAATCCCGTTGGCATCAATATCAAAAGAGACCTGCACTTGGGGAAGTCCTCTAGGAGCCGGGGGAATGCCATTCAGCTTGAACCGCCCTAGAGATTTGTTATCCGAGGCCATCTCACGCTCGCCTTGCAGCACATGGATTTCCACCACCGTTTGGTTGTTTTCGGCAGTGGAGAAAATGTCGGACTTGCGAACCGGGATGGTAGTGTTGCGAGGAATCAGCTTCTTCATCGCTCCAGAAATGGTTTCCAGACCGAGGGAAAGCGGGGTTACATCTAGGAGCAGAATATCTTTAACTTCACCTGCCAAAATACCTGCTTGAATTGCCGCTCCGACTGCGACTACTTCATCTGGGTTGACGTTCTGGTTCGGTTCGCGATTGATCAAGCCCCGCACCAGTTGTTGCACCATTGGGATGCGAGTGGAGCCACCCACCAAAATCACCTCGTCAATGTCTCCCGGAGACATGGTGGCATCGGAAAGCGCCCGCTTCACGGGAATTCGTAAGCGGCTGACCAAATCGCCACACAACCCTTCAAACAGCGATCGCGTTAGTTTGGTTTCGAGGTGCTTCGGCCCATCGGCAGTAGCGGTGATAAAGGGCAAATTGATTTCGGTGACGGTAACACCAGATAGCTCGATCTTGGCTTTTTCTGCTGCTTCGGTGAGGCGTTGCAGGGCTTGGCGATCGCGACGCAGATCCACGCCTTCTTCTTCTAGAAACTGCTCGGCTAGCCAATCGACAATCTTTTTGTCAAAGTCGTTACCGCCCAGTTGGGTATCGCCACTGGTGGATTTAACTTCAAACACACCCTCGCCAACTTCCAAGATGGAGACATCAAACGTACCGCCACCCAAGTCGAACACGAGTACCGTTTGGCTTTGTTGACGATCTAACCCATAGGCTAAGGATGCTGCCGTCGGTTCATTGAGAATTCGCAGCACTTCTAAGCCCGCAATTCGTCCCGCGTCACGGGTGGCTTGGCGCTGGGAGTCGTTGAAGTAAGCAGGAACCGTAATCACTGCGCCTGTCACAGGCTCACCCAAGTAGCGGCCTGCATCATCGGCTAATTTGCGCAGAACTTTTGCCGAAATTTCTTCCGCCGCAAAGTCTTTATCCAGTCGGGGGCACTTGATTTTGACGTTGCCGCGATCGTCTTTGCGAATGGTGTAGGGAACTCGCTTGGACTCTGGGCTTAGCTCGGCATATTGCCGCCCAATAAATCGCTTGACTCCATAAAAAGTGTTTTGCGGGTTCAGGACTGCTTGCCGCCGGGCCATTTGCCCCACCAACAGCTCGCCTTCTTTGCTGAAGCCAACCACTGAGGGGGTAGTCCGCATGCCTTCGGCATTGGCAATGACCACTGGCTTTCCGCCCTCCATGACGGCGACCACTGAGTTTGTCGTACCCAGGTCAATGCCGACTACTTTACCCATGCGTTGAAATTCTCCCCGCGTATCTTAACTATTGTTGAGATCATTTGCTGGATTCATTCTATCTTGCTAGCGAGGCTGCTCAGTGCTAGGGTACCCATCAATCCGTCGATAGGCTAGGTTCGGGTTTCCGCCCTATTTCCCCCTCTCTAGGATCGGCCATTTGCGATCGCGTTAGCTGCCAATCTAAATACAACATCACAATCTGAAGTTTGAGGACATTATATAGATGCTTTAGGTTGCGATCGCTGATCAACTTCTCCAAGAGCTTGTCAAGCACTTTATCAGCCAACCGCTCAAGCACCAATAATAGGATGAGGTTCATGAGTCGTTTGCATCACTACCTCTTTAGCTTCTTAGGCCCATGTCTGTGATCAAGTTTGAATCGAGTTTGATAAACGTCTGACCTTTGCCTGTATTAGGTATGACTTCTCTAAGCAGGGCTAAAATAGGCACAAGTTTTGTGCTTGTGTTATGGCTGGGCGATCGCTCCAAGTATCAGTAGAGGCTCTCAAAAAAGTCAAAAGGGCTTTAGGTAAAAGGTTTGGAACTCAAAAGGCTTTACAGGAGGAGCTAGGAGTATCTCGTCAGCCTATAGGAAACTTTTTCAACGGTAGAACAGTTGCGCGTTACATCTTTATCGAGATTTGTGAGCAACTCGATTTAGATTGGCAAGATATTGCTGAGTTGACTCAAGATGAAGAACCTGAATTATTAGAGCAAGAGCAAAGGGAAGATTCCGAGATTAATAAGTTAGTGCAAAAGAGTTCGCTCAGTTCCGAATCAGAGTATTTTGTGGGACGGCAAGAAGCCACGGAAGATATCAGCAATCTTGTTAAAGCCACAAAAGTCATTCTAATTCAAGCAGAAGGAGGCATAGGAAAAACAACATTTGCTCGCAAATGGTTTAAACAAAAGGGTTTGGATGTTTTAGAGCTATCAGTAGGAGCAGGCTCTCAGAGCATCTATTCAGCAGATGATTGGATTAGGTATAAGCTAAAATCCCACTTCAAATTGCAACCAGAGCAGAGTTTTAGAGCAGCCTTAGAACAATTCAAAGAGCAGTTAAAAGCTCACAGGGTTGGGGTTCTTATTGACAATCTTGAATCAGTCCTCGTTAATGGCGAACTTATTGAACCACATCGTTGCTACTATTCAGAGCTGCTTTTAGCCTTGTCTAGCACAAATTCGGTAACGCTTATTACCAGCCGAGAAGCTTTAAGCGAATACGGTATTAAGATTCAAGTTTATCAATTACAAGGACTGCTCCATGAAGACTGGAAAGAGTATTTTGAGTACCAAGGCATTCAAATTTCTGAATCCACTTTGAACGAGATGCATCGTGCTTATGGAGGCAATGCAGAAGCAATGTCTCTGTTTAGTAGTGATATAAAAATCTCCTTCCAAGGAAATTCCGATCTTTATTGGCAAGCCAATCGCACAGATTTAACAATAAACCCTAAGCTCGAAAATCTAGTCAAAAGACAATTTGAAAAGATCAAGCAGGACGATTATCAAGCCTATAGCCTTCTCTGCCGTCTTGGATGTTATCGCTATGAATGCATTCCCTATATAAACAAAGAAGGAGTATTTCGTTTAGCTTGGGATCTAACAGGTAAACAAAAGCAAAGAGCTCTTGATGCTTTAATATCCAGATCACTCATGAAAACCCAAGGTTTAAGCTATTATCTCCATCCCATATTTAGAGAAGAGGCAAGAGAAAGGCTTCAGCTCAATCCTGCAGCCTGGAGTGTAGCCAAGCGTGAGGCATCATTTTTTCTAATAAAAATGATGTATGAGTACCAAGATTTCGAAGACAGGCTAATTCTATTAATAGAAATTCTTGGACAAATTCTAGAAACATCTGTACTGGATCTTTCGGAGATACTTGAATTAGAACGAAGTGAAAAACTCAGCCCCGATGTATTTACAACGGTTGTAAACTTTGCTCATCTGGCCTATGACTCAGGGATAATACTTCATCAGCTTGGAATTACTTGCCACCAGCTAGGAAATTCAGAAGAAAGTAGAAGAAATTTTCAAGGGAGTAGGAAAAAACTTCAGCGGGCGAGTTTGATCTTTAATCAGTTACGAATGACTCAATCTGCCAAAACGGTTGAACAGGCCATAGATAGCTTGGAAATCAGCGAGAGAAGTTGTTACAGCCTCACCCTAGATCAATCTTGTAGCGGAAATACGCTCACCGATCGCCGAAATTGAGAAACGGAAGCAGCAGTAGCACGATCGCCCGTAAGACAAAAGATGCGATCGATCTTACTGCACCAGTAAGCAATCCCCCCTACCTGGATAGCGATCAACGACCAGAGGGTAGAAAACAGCGATTTGAGCGATTAACTTTACTAAGACTTCAATATGTAACGGATTGCAACGTATAATGAGGAGCGGGAAACCGTTAAAAAATTCTGAAGAGCGGTAGGTTACATGCGAGTTGCGATCGCTGGAGCAGGCTTAGCAGGGCTTTCCTGCGCCAAATATTTGGTTGATGCGGGGCACACCCCCATCGTCTTGGAAAGCCGAGACGTATTGGGTGGCAAGGTAGCCGCTTGGAAAGATGAAGATGGCGACTGGTACGAAACAGGGTTGCACATCTTCTTTGGTGCCTACCCCAACGTGCTGCAACTATTTAAAGAATTGAACATTGAAGATCGGTTGCAGTGGAAAGAGCACACCATGATCTTTAACCAGCCCACCGCTCCGGGCACCTATTCGCGGTTTGACTTTCCCGACATTCCTGCTCCCATCAATGGTGTCACTGCCATTTTGCGGAACAACGACATGCTGACTTGGGGAGAAAAGATCCGTTTCGGCTTGGGTCTGATTCCTGCGATGGTTAAAGGTCAGAACTATGTCGAAGAGATGGACAAATACTCCTTCTCCGAGTGGCTAAAGAAGCAAAACGTGCCACCTCGCGTTGAGAAGGAAGTATTTATCGCGATGGCGAAAGCGTTGAACTTCATCGACCCTGATGAAATTTCCGCCACGGTCGTTCTAACAGCCCTCAACCGCTTTCTGCAAGAACGTTACGGCTCCAAAATGGCCTTTTTGGATGGAGCGCCACCCGAACGGCTCTGTCAGCCAATGGTGGATTACGTCACGGAGCGCGGGGGACAAGTGCGACTGAAAGCGCCGCTGAAAGAAATTGTGCTGAATGAAGACAACACAGTAAAGCACTTTGTGATTCGTGGGTTAGATGGCGCACCCGACGAAACCCTAACCGCTGATTTGTATATATCTGCGATGCCTGTCGATCCGCTGAAGGTGATGCTACCCCAGCCTTGGAAGCAGATGGACTACTTCAAAAAGCTCGATGGCTTAGAAGGCGTACCTGTGATCAACTTGCACATGTGGTTCGATCGCAAACTGACCGAGGTGGATCATCTACTGTTCTCGCGATCGCCCCTGCTCAGCGTCTATGCCGACATGAGCAACACGTGCCGTGAATACGAGAACCCCGATCGCTCCATGCTGGAATTGGTCTTGGCTCCCGCCAAAGATTGGATTACCAAATCTGACGAAGAGATTATCGCCGCCACGATGCTGGAGATCGAAAAGCTCTTTCCTGATCACTTTGTCGGCGATGACCCTGCCAAGTTGCTAAAGTACAAAGTCGTGAAGACTCCCCGCTCCGTGTACAAGGCGACACCAGGACGCCAAGCATGCCGTCCGACCCAAACGACTCCCATTAGCAATTTCTATCTAACGGGAGACTATACAATGCAACGCTATCTAGCCAGTATGGAGGGGGCCGTACTTTCTGGTAAGCTGACAGCGCAGGCGATCGCATCTGCTCATCCCAATTTAGCTGCTCCAGCTCCAGGGCAGAAGTCCCTGCAAACCACTACTGCCTAGCCTGCGACGTTAGCGAAGCGCCCCGAAGGACATGCTGCAACTGCCTGATTCCCCTCGTGTGAGAACTCTGGCCTCTTTAGAGGAGTCCTACGAATTTTGCCGCCAAATTACGGCAAAGTATTCCAAAACCTTTTACCTCGGCACGCTCTTAATGCCAGAGGCAAAGCGTCGTGCAATCTGGGCGATCTATGTTTGGTGCCGTCGCACTGACGAGTTAGTCGATGGACCGCAGGCAGCACAGACGACGCCAGAAACGCTCGATCGCTGGGAGCAGCAATTAGAGTCGGTTTTCGCTGGACATCCGTTGGAAGACCCCGATGTCGCCTTGGTGGATACCTTAGAGCGGTTTCCCCAGGATATTCAGCCCTTCCGCGACATGATCGCGGGGCAGCAGATGGATTTGTATCGCAGCCGCTATGAGACGTTTGAAGAGCTAAATCTCTATTGCTATCGAGTCGCAGGTACCGTGGGGCTGATGTCTACAGCGGTGATGGGTGTAGATACCACCTATCGCACCGCTCCCTGGGACCGCAGCACGCCTCAAGGACCGATTGAAGAAGCGATCGCCCTAGGGGTGGCAAACCAGCTCACCAATATTCTGCGTGATGTGGGTGAAGATGCACGGCGCGGCAGAATCTATTTGCCTCTAGAAGACTTAGCTTTATTCAACTACACCGAGCAAGATCTATTTAATGGGGTAGTAGATGAGCGTTGGCGAGGATTGATGCGCTTCCAGATCCAGCGGGCCCGCAAGTTTTACGCCCAAGCAGAAAGAGGCATTAGTCGGCTCAGTCCTGATGCTCGCTGGCCAGTTTGGGCAGCCACAGGACTCTATAGCCAAATTCTCAACGCGATCGAAAGTAACCAGTACGATGTGTTTCAGCAGCGGGCTTACGTCAGAGGCCCTCGGAAACTAATGTGCCTGCCAGTTGCTTGGTTACGCTCTAAGGCGCTCTAAATTATTCTTTTTCTGTGCTTTAGATCACACTACAGTTGTGATCTACTTTTGTTTTCACGGTTTACAGGCTCGTGATTCTAGCTATGATGGGGATGTCTGTGCGAGAGGCAGAACTAGCAACGGCAGGCTAGAGCTTTCCTGAAGTAGTGACGTTGGCGATTTCTGCCGTTTTCCTCAAAAAGCGTCTTTATTGTTTGTTAATTGTGTTTTTTAACACTCTTCAAAAGCAATCGATTCGCTTACGTTAAAGGACGATTGTTGCCTCATACAAGGATAGTGCGTAACGCAAGGGAAGATCCGAGTAGTGCGTGATACCAGCCTACTAACCGAAGTGCTCCACCTGGTGGTTCAACCGAGTGACACAGAAGCGCATGCCTTCTTCTGTGAGCTCGGCTTGCAACCGATTCCTGATGTTCCACAACTGCTCTGCTTGGTGCTCGATGAAAGCCAACTCCGAGGAGTTTTTTGCCAAATCAGCCAGAGGCTCTCGGAAGCTGGACAAGCCGATTCTCGCTTTATTCTGACGCGATCGCCCCTCCAGTCGAAAGCATTATTGATTGAATTTCTGCACGCTCAACCGCTGAGCAGTGTTACGGTGCCGATCAAGCATCAATGGTTTTTTCAAGCCTTAGCCGATCGCGCTTTTGTCTTTAAGTATCAGCCCATTTATAACTTGGCTTCCGGTGAGGTGCTGGCTTACGAATGTTTGGCGCGGGCGGTGCAGGGCCAAGGCCAATACTTCAATGGCAAACAGATTTTAGATGCGGCCCTCTCGACTCATTGCACCCATGAATTTGATGAGCTGGCTCGTGAAACTTGCATCAATGCGATCGCGCAGGTAAGCAATGGCCAAACCTTTTTTATCAACGTGCTACCCAATGCCATTTTGCAGGGGCCTAAATCTCTAGAGCGCAATTTGCAACAAGTCTTGGCTCTAGGGTTGCAACCGCAGCAGATTGTTTTTGAGTTAACCGAAGTAGAAGCCCTGATTCAACATCCAGACCTCTCACGCTTAATTCATCAAATTCGGGACTATGGGTTTGGGGTCGCCATTGATGACTTAGGGGGGCAAGTTGCAATCGATCATTATTTCATGGCTCTCCACCCGGATGTGATCAAGCTAGATCGTCAGCTCGTGCAAGGTTGCAGCCGCCATCCAGTCCAGCAAATTCTGCTCAAGAGTCTTCTTTACTCAGCCCACGAAATGGGCATTTTAGTCGTAGCCGAGGGTTTGGAAACGGCTGAAGATATTGCTTTTTGTCGGGATCTAGGCGTTGATTTTGGTCAAGGCTTTGGGCTAGCTAAACCCGAAGTGATACTGCAACAGCAGAGGTTGGATCTTGCCAGTTTTTGTCCTCTGATCAATCGCCGACCTGCGATCGCGCCTCTATTTGCTGCCAAGCTAGCCGCATTTAACAGCCGCCAACCCCGCCTCACCCATGCCATTAGCTAAATTGGTAACTGGTAGCTCTAGATGGCGTTTCCAGGTTGCATTCAGGCCCCTCCAGCTTGCATAGTAGATGGAGTCCAAGCCCTGCGACGATTCATGCAACTCGAATTTGTGCCTGTTGAAGATTTTTATTTCGCTCTCACCTTAGCGGTTCGCACTCTCGAAGATATCCCCGATCCAGGACTCATTGAGCAAATGCGATCGCGCCTTCAGGAAAAGTTTGGTCAGCCTTCGACCGTTGCCGCAGCGAAACAAAATACGTTTAACTACGTGTTTCGAGTGCATGACTACGACAACAGTCCTGCCAATCAACTAATCGTCTCTGTGGCGGACTGGCAAGATAAATTACGTCTCAGCAGCGACTATGGTTGGACCTTAGATGCCGAGCGCAAACCGCTCCGCACCGAATGGTTTGACCGCCGTCCAGAATTTTGTCAACAACTGCGATCTCACCTGCAAGAGTGGCTAGAGGTACCCATTGGTTGAAATCAGCTACTAGTAAGCCTCAAAACCAGGGCGATCGGTAGGGGTAGATTTTTTGCCCTCGAAAATGAAAGGGCACCTACAAGAGGTGCCCCTACTAGCTTCATTCTTTCAATCGGCAGTTCTTAGCCAGAACTTATTTAGCGAGAGGGAGCCTGACCAGGGGTGCGGCCACCTTCGTCATTGCTGCCACCACGGGGGCTAGAGTTACCTGGATCGCAACCCTCGGCACCATTACCAATGCCTTGGTTACAGTTTTGCTTGCCCTCTTTCTCGTCGTCTTGCTCTTGAGTCTGAGTTTCTTGCTCAGTTTCGGTCTCTTGCTCAGTTTCAGTCTCTTGCTCGGTTTGAGTTTCAGTTTGGGTGGTGCCCTGCTGAATCACATAGGGAGAAGAGAAGCTTTGAGCTTTACCTGTGCTAACCAAAGCTTGGTACAAGAACGCACAAACTTCTGCACGAGTCGCTACGCGGTTGAGTTCTAAGCGATTGGTGTTGGGGTAGTTGATCACGATTCCCCGCTCGGTCAGGGCCGCGATTAGCGTCCGGACATCAGCAGGAATAGTAGCTGCATCCCCATAACCTTGCAGCAAGGTTGCAACAGTGCTGGTGCTGCTGACGGATGTGTAGTTTAAGCCTCTGGCTAAGGCTACCAACACATCCAGACGAGTCAGACGAGCGGTGGGGTTGAAGAGGCGATCGCTATCAGCGCCAAAGAAGCCCATCGAGTAAGCTTCGCGAACAGCAGTGTAACCCCAATAACTGGTGGAGACATCACGAAACTCAATGGCTTCGCGAACGGCTCTCTGGTCAAAAGCTTTGCGCAACACTGCGGCAAATTGAGCCTTAGTAACTGCTTCGCTAGGACGGAAGGTATTGTCGGGGAAACCCTCAACAATATTCTGTTGAGCCAAGCGAGCGATGAACTCATAGGCCCAGTAGCTACGCGAAACATCCGTAAAGCTACCTTGAGTAGTACTGGTTGTGGTTTGCTGACCACCGGTTTGCTGGCCAGTAGAAGTAGTACCTTGGCCAGTAGTAGATTGGCTGGTTAGGCGAGCCATTAGAGTTTGGGTGGCAGCTTGGTCAAATGCCAATACTGAGCCAGTCGCGTTGGTACGATATACCCAAACTTCCTCGGAGCTGGCTACAACTACTCGGAAACCAGGAACATCACCAGGAGTGCAGGTAGATGCAGTGCCAGGAACACCTAAGCAGCTATCAGACCAAGTCTCTTGTTGGACGGAAACCACCCGCAGTTGAGTCGCTTGGACTTGGCTACGAGCCGTGATCGCTTGGTATACAGAGGTGGCGATCGCTTGAGTAAATCTAACTTGGCTGCTGCTAGATTGTGTAGTTGTGGTGGTTTGACGAGTTTCAGTAGTTTGAGTGGAACTAGTAGTCTGACTCGCAACGGTCCGAGTTGCAGCCTCGTCATACACAACTTGAGAGCCAGTGGCATTGGTGCGGAAGACCCAAGTTTTGTTATCACCTTCTACAAAAACCCGGTAGCCTGGAACGATCGCCTGGGTACAACCAACACCAGCACCCCCCAGACCCAAACAACCATCGGACCACTCTACTCTCTCTGCTCTAGTGATTCGCAGGCTAGCAAGTGATATCTTCTGGCTGGTAGAGATTTGTTGGAGGATAGTTCTGGAAGCGCCTTCAGATAGTTCGACTTCCTCGCCACCATCGTCATCGCCATCATCGTCGTCGCTATCGTCGTCTCCACCATCATCGTCACCATCATCACTATCGTCGTCGTCGTCTGACTGACTGATGAGCAACTCGCCAGACTGCTCTGTAGAAAGCTGTTGGCTAGTAACAGGTGAATTCGTAGCCTCAGCTTCCGAAGTTACAGCATTTGCTGGAGCAAAAGCAGTCATCGACAAAATCGTGGCAGCCAAAAACAGCTTGCCCAAAGAGGCCAAAATGCCTTGATTCATAGATCCTCACACTCACGTAAACGGTTAAAGGGACGGTTTTTAATTGGTATATGTTCCCTGATTGATGCCTTAGAGGTCTTTATGGCTGAGCGTAGGCCAAAAAATATATGATGAACGAAGACTATTTACAAATCTTAAGAAGATAGTGGGAATGACCCAGCAGTTAACAAAGACCAATATTTTTGAAAAACTGACTTGGACTTGGCGCGGCTACCCGATCCAGTACACCGTCATGGGCACTGGACGCCCACTGGTGCTGATTCATGGTTTCGGAGCCTCCATTGGCCATTGGCGCAACAACATTCCAGTTTTGGCAGCGGGTGGCTACCGAGTGTTTGCTTTGGATCTACTGGGGTTTGGTGGCTCAGCCAAGCCAGATATTGAATACAACTTAGAACTTTGGCAAGTGCTGCTCAAAGACTTTTGGGAAGACCAGATTCAGCAACCTGCTGTTTTTGTGGGTAACTCCATTGGTGGCTTACTGAGCTTAATGGTGCTGGCTAATCATCCCGAAATTGCTGCTGGAGGCGTGCTGCTCAATTGTGCGGGAGGGCTAAATCATCGCCCCGATGAACTGGTGCTGCCCTTGCGCTTGATTATGGCCACTTTTACCAAACTGGTCAGTTCTCCCCAATTTGGCCCTTTTTTGTTTAACCGAGTTCGCCAAAAACATCGCATTCGGAACACGTTGCGTCAGGTTTATCGCAATGCTGAAGCGGTGACGGATGAACTCGTAGACTTACTTTATGCCCCATCCTGCGACGAAGGTGCCCAACGGGTCTTTGCGTCTATTCTGACGGCCCCTCCTGGCCCTACTCCCACAGAATTGCTGCCTCAAGTCCAGTGCCCCTTGCTGGTGCTCTGGGGAGAACGTGACCCTTGGACTCCGATCAGAGGAGCAGAGGTTTACCGGAAGCTGAGCGATCGCGAACCTGGGGAAGATGTGCCTCCGGTGCGTTTTGTCGCCATTCCTGACACAGGCCACTGCCCACACGATGAGCGACCAGAAGTGGTGAATGCTCTAATTTTGGATTGGCTCGCAGAAACGGCTTTGTAAACTCATGCCCTGGAAAACTCATGACGGTCTTTGAAACGCCACGCCTGCTTTTGCGACAATTCACTCAGGATGACGTGGATGACCTAGCAGCGATGTATGCTGACCCTGCTGTCATGACTTATTTGGGTGGGGTTCGCTCTTACGAGACCACACAGCAGCATATTGAGCGCATCATCCAAAACTATCAGGATTATGGTTTTGGGCTTTGGGCTGTGATCCATAAGGGCGATCGCCGATTAATGGGTCGTTGTGGGCTGATTCCTCAAACCATTGAGGGACAAGGCGAAGTTGAGATTGGCTATTTACTTTCCCACGCTTATTGGGGGCAGGGATTGGCGACGGAGGCAGCTACGGCGATTCGAGATTATGGGTTCAATACGGTGGGTTGCGATCGCTTAATTTCTCTGATCGATCCTCACAATCTGGCTTCGCAGAAGGTGGCACTGCGGGTGGGTTTAACGTATGAAAAAGATGTGATTTTGTCGGACAAGCCGATTCGACTTTATGCCATTTATCGGCCTGCTGACTCTTAGCATTGTCTAAGCTAATTGGAATCAAACCCTTGGGGGCGCTTGCCCCCAAACCCCCGCTGAAGGACGGTTGCGTCCTTCAGACTCTCTTCAAAAGTTGGTCGGGTTTTTGCGAACTTCTCTCTGTGATGGGATGCGGGCGATCGCTTTTGATTGTGTAACGAGGGGCGAGTGGTGACGGTTGCAACAGGAGGGAACGATGGCTAGCGATCGCAAAATTGCTGTGGTAACGGGTGCAAATCGAGGTTTGGGTTTGGAAACGTCGCGGCAATTAGCTAAGCAAGGCGTTTATATCATTCTCACGAGTCGTGATCAGGCGAAGGGGCAGGCTGTCGTTCAGCAGTTGCAGTCTGAGGGGTTGGAGGTTGGGTATCATCCCTTAGATGTGACTGATGCGGCCAGTGTGCAACAACTCGCCCAGTTTGTTCGTGACCAATTTGGCCATTTAGAAATTCTGGTCAATAATGCTGGCATCGGCCTTGATTTTGACAATGGCAGTCTCTTTAATCTACAAATTGAGACACTGGCGCAAACCTTACAGACCAATCTTTATGGCCCGATTCTGCTCTCCCAGGCACTCATTCCGCTGATGCAAATCCGGGGATATGGCCGAGTGGTGAATGTCTCTTCTGGAGCGGGGCAATTAAGCGAGATGAACAGCGGCTATCCCAGTTATCGAATGTCGAAAACGGCTCTCAATGCTTTAACTCGCATTCTGGCGAATGAGTTGCAAGGGAGCAATATCTTAGTGAACTCGGTGTGTCCCGGTTGGGTAAGAACAGATATGGGTGGCCCTGATGCCCCTCGTACGCCAGAGCAAGGAGCAGACACGATCGCCTGGTTAGCCACTCTACCGGATGGTGGCCCCACCGGAGGTTTCTTTCGCGATCGCCAACCTATCCCCTGGTAAAGCACCTTGTAGATGAGATTTAGCCATTTCTGTGCTCACCCATGATTGCTGGGGCAAACTTAGGACATGGCTGCTTAATGACACTAAGGCGATCGCGGGTTTGGGAGACAGCAATCTAGCATGTTCAATGCCACAGAACTTTTAATCGAAAACTTTTTAGAGCAACTCAGAAGTGCCTACCAACGTACCTATGGCGGCTGGAAATCTGAGTACCAGGAGATTATTGCCTGGGTGGGCAGCATGGCGCTAGAGAACATTGCCAACAGTGATGCGCTTTACCACAATGTAGAGCACACGATTCTCGTCACGTTGGTAGGGCAGGAAATTTTACGAGGTAAGCAGATCCGGGATGGAGGAGTTTCCTGCGATGATTGGCTGCACTGCATGATTTCTCTGCTCTGTCACGACATTGGCTATATCAAAGGGGTTTGCCGTCGCGATCGCCTAGGTTTATACGCCACGGGTATGGGCGACACAATGATTTCTCTGCCACCCGGAGCGACCGATGCCAGTCTCACGCCTTACCACATCGATCGCGGCAAGCTATTTATTGAGGAGCGATTTGGCGGACACCCACTGATTGATGCCGAAGAAATTAAGCGCAATATCGAACTCACTCGTTTCCCAGTGCCCAACGATAGCGACCATCAAGACACAATTAACTACCCCGGTTTGCTTAGAGCCGCAGATTTAATTGGTCAACTGAGTGATGTTCGTTATTTGCAAAAAATCAATGCGCTGTTTTACGAATTTGAAGAAAACGGCACCAACAAACACTTGGGTTATCACCATCCCGGTGACCTACGGCAAGGCTACCCAAAGTTCTTCTGGAATGTGGTTTACCGCTACGTAGAAAACGCCCTCACTTATCTGCAATTAACGCAACAAGGTCAACAAATTATCGCCAATCTTTACGCCAATGTTTTTGTTATAGAACACGGTCCAGCAGTAATTTAAGAAAGGAGTTTAGAAGAGGAGCGATCGCCTTCTCCCCATCAATCCCCTCAAGAATTAGTCAAGGTGGGGGTTGACGATGCTGGTTTTTCTCTGTTAGCGTCATTGCATAAAGCTTGACAACTCGCAAAAGATTTTTTCGCAAATGCTATCTCTTCGCAGCAGCTACTTTTATTTTTGGTATGTGGAGGTTCACTTGGAGTGAATCCAGCTTCGGCTGAATCTCCAGGTGGACCGCAGACAACCAGCTCTGCGGTCTTTTGCTTTTTAAGGACAGATTTCACTCACACAAAACCCAGACAGGACTAACGACTCGTGACGACTCCCCGCACCAAAGCAATTTCTCAGATGCCCGCAGCTAGCCTGTGTGCCCTCAACTTTGGTAATTGCCTCAAGACGCAGCGTATTTCCCACCTGCGTCTTTCTTTTTGGGGAAGCTGGTTTTATAGCTTTTACTTTTGGACCAGGAGTTCCGGGTAAAGTCGCCATGCTGCTCGCTGCACGACCCGGAACTCTCACAAGGTTCCGGGTTTTTTGTTATCTCTCACTTCCTTACTCTCTCGGAGACCCACCATGTTAAACGCCAAACTCGCTAGCAAAGCCCACGCCAACCACAAAAGCGTGATTCAACTGTCTGATCACGTGACCGTTGGGGGTAAAGATCTGCTGATTGTCGGTGGCCCTTGCACTGTAGAAAACTTAGCCCAAATGGAAGCTGTGGCTAGCCGCTTACTCACAGCCCCGATCCAAGCCTTGCGGGGTGGAGTTTACAAGCCTCGTACCTCTCCCTACGCTTTCCAAGGTATGGGTTTGGAAGGCTTGGAGATTTTAGCCACGGTGCGGCAGCGCTACCACTTGCCTGTAGTGACTGAAGTGATGGCGATTTCTCAGATTGAGGAAATTGCTGCTCAGGCTGACATGCTGCAAATTGGTAGCCGCAACATGCAGAACTACGACTTGCTCAAAGCACTAGGCCAAGCAGGGAAACCGATTTTGCTGAAGCGGGGTCTCTCCGCCACGATTGAAGAATTCGTTTTGGCGGCGGAATACATCCTGGCTCACGGCAATCCGGATGTAGTGTTGTGTGAGCGGGGAATTCGCAGCTTCGACACCTACACCCGCAACGTCCTCGACTTGGGTGCAGTTGCTGCCCTCAGGCAAATCACCCATCTGCCGATCATTGTTGATCCGAGCCACGCTGCTGGAAAGCGAGAATTAGTAGCCGACCTAGCGAGAGCCGCGATCGCCTGTGGTGCTGATGGCCTGATCATTGAGTGTCATCCGGAACCAGAGCAATCTGTCTCGGATGCTCGCCAAGCCCTTTCTTTAGAAGAGATGGCGGAACTAGTCGCTAGCTTGAAGCCGATCGCGGTTGCGGTTGGGCGAGGCATTGCAGAAATGAATACCCGTCCTCTAGTTCCAGTTTTAGCGGGAATGGTGGGTGTCAAGTAACAAACAAGTAGCAAAGCAGATTCCAAACACTTACTTCAAAGGCTTGCCTCATGATCAGCATATAGAGGAATATGCCTTTATTCCCTGAAATGAGACTTCAGCTTTATGCCTGCCCTCAGTCAAGCAGCTAGTCTGCCGCTGCTTCCAGAACTGATTGATGGATTGCCCAATATTTCTGGCTGGGAGGCAGAAGTGCGATCGGTGGTGCAGCACGATCGCCCCATTTTTCTACCCACTACCAATATTTACCTTCAGGATGTCTCCGCTGCTTTTGCGATCGCCCTCCACATGCACCAGCCCATGATTCCGGCAGGTCCAGGTGGAGAGCTAATCAGCAATTTGCAGTATATGTTTGAGCATCCTTACGAAGGGGATAACCACAATGCTGGCCCCTTCGCCTACTGCTACAGCCGCATTGCCGACTTCATGATTGATCTGGTGGGTCAAGGTTGCAACCCCCGCATCATGCTGGACTACTCTGGCACTCTTTTGTGGGGACTGCGCCAGATGGGTCGGGGAGACATTTTAGAAAACCTCAAGCGCATCACTTGCGATCGCACTTACCACCCGTATGTCGAGTGGCTAGGTACCTTCTGGGGTCACGCGATCGCCTCGACCACTCCGATTCCTGACCTGAAGCTGCACATTCAAGCTTGGCAACATCACTTTGCGGCCATCTTTGGCTGGGATGCTTTAGCGCGAGTGAAAGGATTTTCCTTGCCAGAAATGCACCTTCCCAATCATCCCGACACCCTATTTGAACTCATAAAAGCCTTAAAGGAAGCGGGGTATCGTTGGCTTCTTTTGCAAGCAGATACAGTAGAAACCACCACAGGCCAACCGCTATCGCAGCCCCATCTCCCGCATCGATTGGTGGCCCGCAACACTGAGGGAGAAACTGTTAGCATCACGGCGCTGATTAAAACCCAGGGTGCTAACAATCAGCTAGTCGGTCAAATGCAGCCCTACCAGAAAGCTAGAACTCTCGGCCCGCAACTCGTTGGCCAGGTCACTATTCCGCCATTGGTAACGCAAATTGGTGATGGTGAAAATAGCGGCATTATGATGAATGACTTTCCGAGTACTTTCCGAAATGCCTGGTATGACATGAGCGCCCAAGCTCAAGGCCACTTTGGTGTCGTTGGCTTAACCGGCACTGAATATCTAGAACTCGTAGAGGCAGCAGGTTGTACCCCAGAGGATTATCCGGTTTGTCAAGCCAAGGGACAGCACCGAATTTGGCAGCGAGTTTTCGAAGCAGATACTCCCAAGGCGATCGCGCGGGCCATTACCGAACTCAAGCGAGAAGATCCTAGTTTTCAGGTAGAGGGAGTTTCTTCAGCTCATGCTCTGCGCTGGAGTCAAGGCAACGACCCTGTTTTGGCTTCCATGCAGAAACTCAGTGCGTTGTTTCACCAAACCCTTGATCCACTCCTGCAAGCTCAATCAAGCAATGGCGAGGCTAACCCTCACACTAATCCGTTAAGTTCTGCTTTAACTCAGCAGTCCCGTTATCGCCAAGCCCTCCTTTACAACCTGTTAATCCAAACCAGTTGTTTTAACTACTGGGGTCAGGGGATGTGGACTGATTATGCCCGTACGCTCTATAGTCGGGGGAAAGAGAGTATCTCCAGTCATTTTTAGAGAGTTGCTTAGTTGCGGCTGATTCGATAGAAGTTTGTCGTGGCGATCGCTCTAGCATTCCTTACCCAAAGTTTATTTCTCGACGGATAAAAAGTTGCAAGGCTAAGTGTTTAGCACTCCATCAAGCTAATTTTCCTCAGGAAAAAATTAGTTGAAATTAGTGATTAGTCTAGGAAAAATATCAATTTCAATCTTGCTTGGAGGCTGAATTCACTAGCCGACTAAAATTTCCGTAGGACTGCATTTTTTTGTATTAATTGCAACAAAATTATTGGACTAATGCAGAGACATTTGAGCGGCTCAAAGTCCTGTTAAATCAAACAATGGTATGGTAAGCTGTACTCGAAGAGTTTTATTCGGTTGTAGGGTTTGTTTTCTCATTTCGACAGGCATCTCTCCGAATTTAAATCTCTGCAATTTCTTTGATTCTGGAGAGTTTCATGTCCATTTACGTTGGTAATCTGTCTTACGATGTCACGCAAGACGATTTAAATGCCGTTTTTGCAGAGTACGGCACTGTTAAGCGAGTTCAACTTCCTCTAGACCGGGAAACGGGTCGCCCTCGTGGTTTTGGTTTTGTCGAAATGTCCACAGAAGCAGAAGAAACCGCAGCAATCGAGGCTCTGGATGGAGCTGAGTGGATGGGTCGCGATCTAAGAGTCAACAAAGCTAAGCCTCGCGAAGAGCGCAGCGGTAGCGGTGGTGGCGGTGGTAGAGGTCGTGACGATCGCAATAGCTGGGGCGGCGGCGGTGGCGGCGGTGGCGGCAGAGGCTACTCCCGGTATTAATCATTTCCTAGAAACTGAAGCACTGGCTTGAGTGGATTGAATTTGCGGTAATCCTGGTAAACAATACTCATCACGATTCAGAGGCAACCTGAGGGATATACAGAATGACCCAAATTGTTCTGGGCGAAAACGAAGGAATTGAGTCAGCGCTACGTCGCTTCAAGCGTCAAGTTTCTAAAGCTGGAATTCTCGCTGATGTGAAGCGTCAACGCTTCTTTGAAACTCCTCAGGACAAGGAGAAGCGTAAAGCGTTAGCCAGACGTCGCAAACATCGCTTTCACTAAACTAGGGCTAGCTAAAGCTAAAGCGAAGAGTTGTCAGTTGGCACTCTTCGCTTTTAGTTTGAGGCGGGCTGAGGCAGAGCTACGACCTGTGGTTGGCTGGCCGCTTGGACAAATGCCTTAAAAATCCTTTGTTGCCCAGAATCTTCTGGGGCAAGTTCTGGATGCCACTGCACTGCGATCGCCCAAGGATGATGCTGATGTTCTAGTGCTTCAATCACACCATCCGGGGCTTGAGCAGCAACGCGCCAGCCGGGAGGTGCGCTTCGGGCGGCTTGGTGGTGCCAAGACACTACATTAATTTCTGTTTCTCGATGGAGCAAAGTTGCAAGTCGCGTTCTGGGCAAAAGTTGCACGGGATGCTTGGCACAGTGAGACTGATCGGCTCGGTGAATGACGGTATTGCCAAATTCGTCAGGAATGTGAGGAACCAACTGGCCACCGCTCACAACCATAAAAATTTCCAGCCCTCGGCAAATTCCCAACATTGGAATTGACGTTTTCAGAGCTAGGTTAGCAAGTCCGAGTTCAAAGGCATCTCGCTCAGCATTGACGCGATAGATGCTGGGGTGCGATGAACCCTCGTACTCGGCTGGGTCAATATCGCCGCCCCCCGAAAAGAGCAGGCCATCGACAAAATCGAGGATGCGAGCCTGATGCATTTCACCAGGAGTTAGGAGTACAGGCACACCTCCAGCACGTCTGACCGCATCTATGTAATTGCTGAACAGAGAGTAGTGGCCTGTTTCGTTTTTGCAAGAAGTCGTGATGCCAATAATTGGCGGCTTCGTAATTGAGTTGGGGGATGGAAGAGGGAACAACATGCTGCACAATCATCCTAAGCAAGACAACCAGGAGAGCGCAGTCTTAGAACCAGAGTGCGATCGCCCGCTTTATGATCAACCACATTGGGATCATTCACTATTACTAAATTTCCCTAATTTGTTCTAGGAGTTGGCACGATCCCAAACATAATCTTAGGGTCGAAATTTAGGATACTTTAGTTGCCTGAGTTCTAACTGTGTTCAAACTGTCAGACTTGGCTTTAATCTCGCTCTAAACTTCAAGATTCTCTATTAGCTGACGCCGCTGGAGTGGTGAAGTAGCGATCGCAGGCATTAGAGTCGCAGGCAGGATAAGCAGAATGGTAAACGGCAGTGCGCTGCCCAAACAGGGTATAGCGATTGTCGCGTACTTGTTCATAGATGCGATCGCCGCTCCATTTCAGCCCAGGGAGGGCACGATAGGCAGCCACAAATACACTGCCTAGAGGAAATAATTGACCAATTTCTTCAGCGGCATCACTTCCCTGCCATCGGCGCTCTGGGGCTTCTGAGTCAATTAAGATCATGCCTAGTTCGCAGTCCTGAGGGGTGACGTTCCAGCGCTGTAAGCTTTCTGGATCTTGCATGGGAATGTACTGAAAGCGATCGCCTTTGTCTAAGCTTTCTAGAAGTTGTACAAGGGTAACGCAGAGGTTGCATTTGCCGTCATAGATTACGGTGTAGGGCATCAGTTTTTTAGAGAGTTGCCTTTCTATTGTGAATTATTCTCCTCCGTAGAGCAGAAGGCACGTGTACCTAAGAGTTCGGGGATGTCCGGAAATCCAGCCTGTCATCGCTTGCTCAAAATTGACTAGAGTGAGAGAGCTAATCCTTGTTCAATTCGCCTAGATCCGAGCGATCGCCCTTCTGTGACTAATTCGCCCTTTGCTGCCGAACGCCTCCTCTTTACTCCCGCTACACCCAACCCTGACGCGATTCCCACGATCTTTGCCTTCCCTAACGAGTACAACGTCGGCATCACCAGCTTGGGTTATCAAGTCGTTTGGGCCACCTTAGCCGCTCGCTCGGATCTGCAAGTCAGCCGCTTATTTACCGATGTTCACGAACCCCTCCCCTCCCAGCCAGAACTGCTCGGCTTTTCGGTGTCTTGGGAACTGGACTATGTAAATATTTTGAACTTGCTAGAATCTCTCGATATTCCGATTCGGGCTAGCGATCGCACCAACGCTCACCCGCTAGTTTTCGGAGGTGGCCCTGTCCTGACGGCGAACCCCGAACCCTTCGCCGACTTCTTTGATGTGGTGCTGCTCGGAGATGGCGAAATTCTGCTAAATGCGCTGGTTGCAGCCTACAAAGAAGTGCGAGGCAGTGATCGCGCCACTCAACTGCGACACTTGGCACAAGTCCCTGGAATTTACATTCCCAGCTTGTACGAAGTCACCTACCATAGCCCAGACGGAGCGATCGCCACCATTCAACCCGTTGACTCCACCATTCCTGCTCAGGTCGAAAAGCAAACCTATCGGGGCAATACTCTCTCCGCCTCTACCGTTGTCACCGAAAAAGCTGCTTGGGAAAACATTTATATGGTGGAAGTGGTGCGGAGCTGTCCAGAGATGTGCCGCTTCTGCCTCGCCAGTTACCTGACTTTACCCTTCCGCACAGCCGATGTGGAAACGTCGTTGATTCCCGCGATCAAACAGGGTCTGACCGTGACCGATCGCCTCGGTTTATTGGGAGCTTCTGTCACCCAACATCCAGAATTTGACTCCTTGTTGGATTACATCAGCCAACCTCAACATGACCAAGTACGGCTGAGCATTGCTTCGGTACGGACCAACACTGTCACCGAGAAACTAGCGCGAACCCTCACTCAGCACGACACCCGCTCCATCACGATTGCGGTAGAAAGTGGCTCAGAGCGATTGCGGCAAATCATCAATAAAAAGCTGCACAACGACGAAATTAACCAGGCAGCGGTGAATGCCAAAGCAGGGGGCTTAAGCAACCTAAAGCTCTACGGTATGGTGGGTGTGCCTGGCGAAGAAACAGATGACCTAGAGCAAACCGTGACGATGCTGCGCGGCCTCAAGAAAGCGGCTCCGGGTGTGCGCCTCACCTTTGGCTGTAGTACCTTTGTGCCCAAGTCCCATACTCCGTTCCAATGGTTTGGCGTGAATCGCCAAGCAGAGAAACGGATACAATTTCTGCAAAAACAGTTGCGATCGCAAGGGATTGATTTTCGACCGGAAAGCTACAACTGGTCGGTGATTCAAGCCTTGATTTCTAGGGGCGATCGCCGTCTCTCGCGCTTGTTAGAACTCACCCGCCACTACGGAGACTCTTTGGGCAGCTACCGCCGCGCTTTCAAAGAACTGCGAGGACAGTTACCCGACCTGGAATTTTATGTCTATGCTGATTGGACTCCGGATCTCGTATTGCCTTGGCAGCATTTAAAAGGACCATTACCCCAAAACACGCTGCTGAAGCATTTGGCAACGGCCACCAGTCTATTTAACTGGGAACACCAAGCCGCGTTAGAGCAACAGTTAAGCGTTCCCGCCTAAGACCTTCCTATAGGTAAAATGAGGGTTTTGCGCTGCACCTGAACTCATGCAAAACACGGCTGAATACTTCTGTGCCTTCTGTGGTGAACCTAACTTAACTTTTGTTGACTTCAGCGCTGGGGGACAGCAATCCTACATCGAAGATTGCCAAGTTTGCTGCCGCCCCAATGTGCTTTATGTCCACATTGATGAAGACACGCTGGATATTGAAATCGACAGCGACTATGAAGGTTAAGCGTTAACGTCGCTCGGCATCAACTCGCTGCGCCACCCCGACAGGCTGGAAACGCTTGGCAAAGTTGATGAATTTGGGGATTTTATCTCCCGTAATATTCAGCACCGGTAAATTGTGAGTTTCCTGCGCAGCATTATTGCCATAGCCAAAACGAATTAGGGTACGCTCTTTGCGACCCTGCCCATAGGCATTGACCACATCGCGCACCAAGTTGCAGCCCATGACGAAGCGGCCCATGTTGATGTCGCCATTGCCTGCAAAGTAGTTCCACTCCACACTCTGCCAATCGTTAGTGGAGCAGTAGAGATTGGCGACTTCAAACATTTTGGCTAAATGCACATCGTAGCGACGCAAAGAGCCACCATAGGCCGAGCGAGCGGTGTCGCGATCGGGCACGATGAAAATGCCACGAGCTTGTCCTCCTTGGCTGGCTGGCAGGAAACGAATGCTAGCAACGGGAACGGTTGTGTCTGCTGGCGTAGTGGCTGGAGCAATCGAGACAGGCTCGCTATAACCGCCGATCGCTGGCCCAAACTCAGAACTGGGAGCAGGCCGAAATTGCTGAACGGTATCTTGGAAGCGGGCTAAGCGATCGCCTCTCAAGTTCAAGGTGGGGATGTACTCTACTGTCTTAGTTCCTGTAGCCCGATAAGTCATAGTCGTGGGTTCGGAGTTGGTCAGACCATAGGTATCCACCACTTCCTGAGCCAGTTCGCAATTGATCGAGAATTGATCCAAGTTCAGATCGCCATTGTCCCCAACATATTGCCATCGCACTTGTTGAATATGAGGGCGCAACTGGTCGCAGTGGGCAAACGTGACCTCAAACATTTTGGCCATGTGCAGGTTGTAGCGGCTCAGAGCACCACTGGAACCGTTATACAGATTGCGATCAGGCACGATCAGGGTTAACTGCTCCTGACCATTTCTCTGCATGGGTTCAATTTGGATCGCGGTAATGTTCGCGCTGGGACGGGACCAGGCTGGCTGAGTTATTGAGAGCAGACCGAGCGCAGCACAGATAGAGGCACTGATTGTGAGAGATGGTTTAAACATAGGAAGCTTGCCACAGCAAAGCAATAAACAAAGCAACTAAAGCCTGATTGGTAAGTAGCTACAGTCGCGATCGCTATAATTTCCGATCTTGCCATGACCGATGTTACAAAAATTGCAACGGTCGAGATCGGTAGCTTTCAGCATGTCATGGTAAGAGTCAACCGCGTTCGGTCTAGCGATTCTTTTCTACTGCTAAGAGTTTAAGTATGAAATTTGCCTATGCTCTGCCTGCTGCTACATTGCTCCTGGTTGGCACGATAGGAGCGCTCGCCCACTTTTCTATTGCTCAATCGGTGAGGTCAGTGCCTCTGCGCCCTACAATCGTGAATCCAACTTCAATGGATAACACTGCTGAGCCGACACCTACTCCTGCACCCGGTGGTTTATTTGGGCAAAAGGATGGGCAGCAGCAAGCCTTTGTGCTCAAACATACGGAGGTGAAGGCGAAGGTAGCGGGCAATATCTCTCGCGTTGAGGTAACTCAAACCTTTGAGAATCCCTTTAAAGATCCGCTAGAAGCCATCTATGTTTTTCCCCTGCCCGATGAGGCGGCAGTAGATGACATGGAAATCAAAATTGGCGATCGCGTCATCAAAGGAGATATTAAAAAGCGAGAAGAAGCGCAGAAAATTTATGAGCAGGCGAGACAACAAGGCCGCACCGCAGGGCTATTAGAGCAAGAGCGGGACAATATTTTTACGCAGTCCTTGGCGAATATTCGTCCCGGTGAACGAATTGAAGTCACGATTCGCTACAGCGATAGCCTCAAGTTTGAGGGTGGTGATTACGAATTCGTCTTTCCGATGGTGGTAGGACCGCGATACATCCCTGGCAACGCGATCGGTAACAGCACCGATACAGATGTGGTGCCTGATGCCTCTCGGATTACGCCTCCCGTTCTCAAACCTGGCACCCGCTCTGGTCATGATATTGGAGTCACCGTTGAGATTGATGCAGGTGTGTCTGTGCAAGAGGTGCGATCGCCTTCTCACAAACTGAGAGTGGAGCCAGCAGGTAATACAACCAAAGTGCAATTGGTGGCAGAAGACACGATTCCTAACAAAGATCTGATTTTGCGTTATCGGGTAGCGGGCAAAGAGACGCAAGCCACGCTGTTGACGCAAGCCGACGCCCAAGGGGGGCACTTTGCGGTCTATCTCATCCCCGCTGTGCAGTACCGCAGCAATGAGATTGTGCCGAAAGATGTGGTGTTCTTGATGGATACCTCTGGCTCTCAAGAAGGCGATCCGTTGGCGAAGTCGCAAGAACTGATGCGCCGCTTCATCAATGGGCTGAATCCCAACGACACCTTCTCGATTATTGATTTTTCCAATACAACCACCCAGCTCTCTCCCGCACCACTGCCAAACACACCCGCTAATCGCGCTAAGGCGATCGCTTATGTGGACCAACTCAAGGCCAACGGCGGCAGCGAACTGTTGAATGGCATTCAAGCGGTGATGAATTTCCCAGCGGCAGAATCCGGGCGGCTACGCAGCGTCGTGCTGCTCACCGATGGCTACATTGGCAACGAAAACCAAGTGATTGCTGAAGTACAGCGCCAACTCAAGCCAGGGAATCGGCTCTACAGCTTTGGCGTGGGTAGTTCAGTCAATCGCTTTTTGCTCGATCGCTTGGCAGAAGTGGGTCGAGGGACGTCTCAGGTGATTCGCCAAGATGAGCCAACTCAGCAAGTATCCGAGAAGTTCTTCCGGCAAATCAACAACCCCGTTCTGACCAACGTTCAAGCCACCTGGCAAGGCTCTGGTGCTGCCCCAGAAGTTTATCCCTTAGCGGCTCCCGATTTGTTTGCTAATCAACCGCTGGTGCTGTTTGGACGCAAAAGCGATCGCGCCAGTGGCACTCTGAAAATCACCGGAGTAGCGGCGGGTGGAGAACGCTATGAAAAAATGCTCCAGGTTAACTTTGACCAAGGAGATAACAATCCCGCGATCGCTCAGCTTTGGGGCCGTGCCCGGATCAAAGACTTGATGAACCAAATGTTTGGTGGCGAAACCACGTCTGGCGTGGCAGCAGTTACTGATACAGCCTTGGCTTATCGCTTGCTCTCGCAATATACAGCGTTTGTCGCGGTCAGTGATGAGGTGCGAGTCAATCCAGATGGCACTCGCCAGAGGGTACAAGTGCCAGTGGAAATGCCAGAGGGGGTTAGCTACGAAGGTGTCTTTGGGAACGCTCAAGACGCTGCGATGGGGTCAGGTGCCGCTGTTCCTATGCCTGCGATGGCTCCATCTAGGAGTTTAGCGGGACGACCAGTGGGGAGTAACAACCAAGCAGCAACAGCGAGTCCTCCAGTAGCTAAGACCAGGGTGGCTGCTGAAGCAGAGGCGATCGCTCCTGTACCTAACAATTCTCGCTTGCAAGTGGTAAGTATCACGGGTTTAGATCCGGCGCAAATGCCTATGTTGACGCAATATCTGCAACGCCTGAATCTACCAACCGGATTTAACGGAGACGTGGTGCTAGAGTTCTCGGTGCAGAATGGTCGAGTCGGTCGCATTTTGCTGGATGACAAGACTTCTACCCTAAAAGAGGCGGTTGTGGTTAATGTGATCAAGCGATCGCTCCAGGGCTGGCAGCCATCGCAAGGTGTGACGGGTAAGGTGCGGGTGACGTTACGGTTGCGTTAGGGTGGATTTAGTTGAGCATTTATAGCCATCTGCCGTGACTGAGAATCTGCTGGAACTAGCTAAACAAGGGAATCCTGATGCGATCGCTACGTTGATGAATCGGGCTCTGAAGCCGCAGGGGATAACGGCGGCGGTGGAGTTGGTGGGCGATCGCTTGCAGGTGGAGTTGGTGGCGGAGCGGTTACCTAATCAGTCAGTAGCAATAAACTATGTGCGTCGAGGCTTGCTGGCTTTGGGTGTGGCAGGGATTCAGCAGGTGCAGGTTTCGGGGAAGCAAGTTGATCAGGCTGCACTGAGTTGGATGGAGGAGTTTGCGATCGCGGATCAAGCTTCTGTGTCTGATACAAGGCCAACAACGGCTATTCCTGCGGCTGCATCTATTGCCAGTTCGCGTTCTTTGACTCAGGCTGGTTCTGGTCAGAAGCAAAAGTCTGCGGGGACAGGAGAGGTAGGGGCGATCGCGAGTAAAGATGCTTGGTTCGCGGCGAATTTATCTTTGTTGTTTCCTGGTTTGGGCCAAATCTATGTAGGTCAGATAGTTAGGGGATTACTGTTTGCGGGGATGGCGATCGCCCTAATTTGGTTGGCTTTTTGGTCAATTTTCAGCCCTGCGGGCAATACATTAATTGGCTTAAGTTGCATTCTGCCAGTTGTCTTTATCTACATTGTGGATTTGTTTGAAGCATACCGTGGGGTAACGGGGGGTAGCATTCTAGAAGTTCACAAGGAGGATGCGAGCCAAAAAGAGAGTTGGTTGGCTGTTTTTTTGTCGCAACTTTTGCCTGGATTGGGGCAGGTTTACCTTCAGCAAAACCTTCTTGGTACGGTCTTGATAGTAGCCATGATTGTTGCTGCCAGTGGTTTAGTGGGCCTCAAGATTCATGTTTGGCTACCTGCAATGATTACGGGTTTTGCTTGTTATCACGCTTATGCTCATGCGCCGAAAAAATCAGCGATTCGAGCACAACAGATTATTGTTTTAGTGATTGCTAGTATTGTTGCAATTCGCTTATTAATGGGAGCAGTGCCTGCCTCTCTCCAGCAACGAATTGAGAGGTTTGTAATTCCTAGCAGTTCAATGGAGCCAACGCTACAAGTTAAGGACCGAATCTTTGTTTTAAAGTCTTTAAGATATGTGCCCAAAGATGGTGATCTGGTTGTTTTCCATCCACTGCAAAGAAGCTCTTCAGACAGGCCAATGAAAGATAAGTTTTTTGTCAAACGAGTGATTGGTACACCGGGGGAAACAATTCAAGTCAAAGAAGGTAGAGTCTATCGCAATGACCAACCTTTACAGGAGAGCTATATTTCTGAGCCTCCTGCTTACGAATGGGGGCCAGAAGTAGTGCCTAATGATGCCTACCTAGTCTTAGGGGATAATCGCAATGATAGTTTTGATTCTCATGTTTGGGGATTTCTCCCAGACAGAAATATTGTGGGTAGAGCGTACAAAATCTACTGGCCACCCGCTAGAATTCGACCTCTAAACCAGCAGTAAGTTTATTGTTCACTGGATTGATGCAATTAGCGCTAATAACTCAGCTTCAGTAAGTTGAGGAACACCTAAAGATTGAGCTTTTTCTAGCTTTGACCCAGCGTTTTCTCCAGCAACCAAATAGCCGGTTTTGGCGCTTACAGAATCGGTGACTTTACCTCCGGCTTGCTGGATCATGGCTTTGGCTTCATCGCGCTTGAGTGTGGGTAGGGTACCTGTGATCACGAATGTTTTGCCTGCTAAAGCTTGATTTCCGCTAGTGGGTTGAGCAGTAACTTCCGCAGCAAACTGCAATCTAGCGGCACGTAAACGCTCAATCAAAGTTTGGTTGGCAGGGATGCGAAACCACTGATGTACGGCTTGGGCGATTTCGGAGCCAATGCCATAGACACTGGCGATCGCACTCACCTCAGCACTCGCTAACTGTTCGACGCTGGGAAATTGAGCGGTGAGGGTTTGAGCATTGACGCTACCGACATGACGGATGCCCAAGCCGTAAAGGACGCGAGACCAAGGTTGATCTTTGGAATGGGCGATCGCATTGACGAGTTTCTGAGCGGATTTCTGGCCCATGCGCTCTAGCGTCATCAGCCGCTCTGTCGTGAGGTCGTAGAGGTCGGCGACGGAATGTACCAAGCTGTGTTCGACAAACTGCTGCACGAGTTTTTCGCCCAAGCCGTTGATATCCAAAGCATCACGGCTGGCCCAGTGAATCAAGGCTCCACGCAGAATCGCGGGGCAAGAGGCATTAATGCAGCGGGTGACAGCTTCAGTTTCAGGCTTAACCACGGGTTGACCACACTCTGGGCAGTGAGTCGGCATGGTGAAGGAGCGGGCATCGGCGGGGCGCAGTTCCTTCAGCACTCGCACCACTTCGGGGATAATCTCGCCTGCCTTGCGAACAATCACCGTGTCGCCAATGTGGATGTCGAGTTCGGCAATGCGATCGCGGTTGTGGAGTGTGGCGCGAGAAACGGTGGTGCCTGCGAGCTGCACAGGTTTGAGTTCGGCGACGGGGGTGATGGCTCCGGTGCGACCGACATTGACACTAATGTTTTCCAGCAGTGTGGGAGCTTCCTCGGCAGGATACTTGAGTGCGATCGCCCAGCGAGGAAATTTTTGGGTAAATCCGAGCTGGGTTTGCAGGTCAAAAGAGTTGATTTTGATCACTACACCATCGGTCATGTAGGGCAACTCCACCCGCTCGGTAGACCAGCGATCGCAGTAAGCTTTCACGGCTTCTAGGTTGGGGCAGCGCTCGCGGTTGGGGTTAACGCGGAATCCTACTTGTTGCAACCATTCCAGAGCTTCCCATTGGCTTTGAATTTGGAAAGGATGGGAAACTTCCCCTTGAGCGGAGGCATCGGGGATGTGCAGGGTGTAAGCGAAGAAGTCGAGGCGGCGTTTGGCGACGATGCGCGAGTCGAGTTGGCGCAGAGTTCCAGCGGCAGCGTTGCGGGGGTTAGCGAAGGAGGCTTCGCCTGCTTGGGCACGCTCTTGGTTGATCTGCTCGAACACGTCCAGCGGTAAGAAGGCTTCGCCTCGCACTTCGACTGAAGGGGGTGGGTTATCGAGGTTGAGTCGTAGGGGAATGGAGCGAATGGTTTTGATGTTTTGGGTAATCTCTTCGCCAGAGATGCCATCGCCACGGGTGGCACCGCGCACCAGCAAGCCATTTTCATAAGTCAGGGCGATCGCGTTACCGTCGATTTTCAGTTCACAAATGTATTCTGCTGCGCCGACATCTGGCGCAACTCTCCGCCAGCGTTCCTGCCAAGTGTTCAAATCGGCATTGCCAAAGGCGTTTTCTAAGCTGTAGAGCGGCACATTGTGGCGGACAGAGGTGAATTGAGAGGCAGGTCGTTCGCCAACGCGCTGGGTGGGGCTATCGGGGGTGATTAGCTCTGGGTACTGAATTTCTAAATCTTTGAGTTCTCGGTAGAGCTGGTCGTAAACCGCGTCTTCCATCGCCGGAGCATCCAGCACGTAGTACTCGTAGCTAGCCTTTTGCACCAATTTCCGCAGTTCTAATACTCGCGCTGCGATCGCAGGGGTTGGCTGTGCAGTTGGCTGTTCCACAGAGACGCTCCGTTGCCCATGAATCAAAACTCCAGACGCTAGTTTAACGCTCCCACTTCCGATTCTGGTTGAGGAAAAAGACCAAAAGCGATCGCAGTTTAACCCGCTCCTAAACAGCCATTAACAAAAACCTAGACTTAAGCTTAATCTGAACCCCGTATTTTTACTCAAGGAGGCGTTGTTCACCTGCTAGTGAGGAATTTTTCATGCTGCGTTTGTTCAAGCTAGGATTGCTAGCAAGTACCGTGCTGGCAGTATGGCCGATGGTTGAAGTGAAAGCTGCCACCCTAACCGGGCAACCCCCAATTGTAATTGGTCATCGAGGCGCGAGTGGTCTGCGGCCAGAGCATACCTTGGCGGCTTATGAGTTAGCGATCGCCCAAGGAGCCGATTACATTGAGCCTGACTTGGTTGCGACTAAAGATGGCGTGCTGGTAGCTCGTCACGAAAATGAGATTTCTGGCACAACCGATGTCGCTGAGCGTCCAGAATTTGCCACCCGGAAAGCCACCAAAGTGATTGATGGCGTGACCTATACTGGATGGTTCACCGAAGACTTTACTTTGGCAGAACTGAAGACGCTGCGAGCCAAGGAGCGAATTCCTGACCTGCGTCCGGGCAATACAGCTTTTAATGGGCAGTTTGAAGTTCCGACGCTGCAAGAAGTGATTGATTTAGCCCAGCGGAAGAGTGCTGAGCTAGGCCGTACGATTGGCATTTACCCCGAAACCAAGCATCCTAGCTACTTCGACTCGATTGGTCTGTCGCTCGAAGAACCTCTGGTCGAAACCCTGAATAAGAATGGCTATATCGGCCTCAATGCTCCGGTATTTATCCAGTCGTTTGAAGTGGGCAACCTCCAGCAGCTCAACCAACTCACCGATGTACCTTTAGTGCAGTTGTTTGGTGGGGCCACTGAAAAACCCTACGACTTTATTTTGAGTGGCGATGCTCGCACCTATGGTGATTTAACTCGACCCAATGCTTTGACTGCGATCGCCTCTTACGCCAACGGCATTGGCCCTTCCAAGCGCTTGATTATCCCTGCGGCAACCATTGACCAAAACCAAGACGGCAAGCCAGATGACTTGAACGGAGATGGCGTAATTAGCGATGCTGATCGGTTTTTACAATCGCCGACTACGTTAGTCGATGATGCTCACACAGCTGGTCTGTTGGTACATCCCTACACGTTCCGCAACGAGAACTTCTTCCTAGCCCAGGATTACAACGGCAATCCGGAACGGGAGTACGAACAGTTCTTTGCGTTGGGCGTAGATGGTGTGTTCAGCGATTTCCCCGGAACTGCGGTGCAAGTGCGGAATCGAGTTGCTGGTGATCCAAATGGCGGTAAGGAAGTCCCCGAACCCGGTTTGACTTTAGCGTTAGGAGTCATCCCTGTCGCAGCCTTCCTCCGCCGTCGCCGCACTCAGTCTGAACCGTCTTAGATTTGCGCGATCGCCACCCTAGCATTGATATTGATTGGCAACTTGTAAAACGCGCGCATTTGTAGGGGTGGGTCTCGTGCCTACCCCGCTTAGATGAACGGCACCCACAAGAGGTGCCCATACCACTGCTCCAAGCGCGATCGTCTAAGCACTAACTGACGGGAGGCATCATAGCAGCACTAATTTCGTGGATAATCCCCTCAAACTCCTGCCGAATTCCAATGAGTTGCTTGACCCATTCGTTTGACCCAGCGATCGCGCTCTCTTCAGTATGACGAGCCTCAGAAATTTTTCTATCAATCTCTCCGTAAACCTGAGCTTCAAACTCTCTCAGTTGGCTTTCAATCTGGCTCTCCAAGTTTTTCGCGATCGCTTGGAACTGGCTCGTAATATCACTACGAACCTCAGACATCTTCCTCTCGGTTTCCCGCTCTTGATGTATGGAATAAGCATCTACACCAACCGAAACGAGTGCCATAGCAGGTCCAAGAAACTTAGCGGCATTACCGATATTTTTAGCAATACCAACTGCTTGCCAAGGTTTGAATTTAAAGCCTACAAATTTCCCAACTGCCAAAACACCTTGATGTAAGCCGCTTCCTGCTACATCCATAGAACGAAGAAATCCTTGCCCCGCAGTAGATATTACACTTCGAGTTGCAGCTTCTGTGAGTCGAACTCCAACTTCTCCACCGATTTGCCCTAGCCAGCCAATCTGACCCTTTAAGCGATTCATATCTACGCCATTGTTAAAGTCTTGGGCAGATATCTTTTGATCTGCTTCCAAGCGCGCAACAAAAGCTTGAGCTAAATCGCTTTGGAGAACTTTTTCTACCTCTAACTGTATCGATTCAACTGCTAAGTTAATCACAGATTGCAAAGCATTTTCAGCTTGTTCGTAATGCTGACGGATATTGATCTCCACTTGTTGGTTCAAAACCCCAAAATCAGCTTGAGTTCCTACCTCTGCCGCAAGAATAGAGCCTTCCTGAGCAACTGCGGCTGACATTTTGAGTGTAATTCCCTGAACCTTGGTTCTTAAGCGATCGCGCTCTTTGCGGACTGTGCGAGAGAGGCGTGTGAGCACTTCAAGAAAGGCTGAATCTTGCTTAGAGTTACGAGTAAAGCTAACTTGGGCCTCATCAATGCAACCAAGGGCAATCCGAACTGGGGTATCTAAACGAGCAAGAGAAGCGCGACGTTTTGTAAACTCATTAAGCTCATCAATAAATGTATTGAAGCGGCTAATCTCAATCAAAAAATCTTCCTGGTCGTCTACGCCATCGCAATAGTCTTTTGCATCAATGAAGCAAACAGGAAATTCATCTAAGTTATAAGGCTTTAGGGCATCAGTGAGGCTCTTGCGATAACTGGCGATCTTTTGTTCTTCAGTCCCAGCTTCGTCAGACATTTTATTGACGAGCAGCATGATCTTCCAGCGATAGCCTTTATCAAATGCCAACTTTTTGAAGTTTTCAACTGTAATTGAGTCAAACAGCATGTAAGTCAGGCAGAAAACTAACAGATCTGCCTTCTCAATAGCATTGTAAGTAATGTCATCGTGATCCTTACGCTCTGTAAAAAGTCCTGGTGTGTCTATGACTTTGATGCCATTCCAGCTATAGCTAGATGTTTTGTCAGTTGCAATATCAGCATCAATGCGAATATCCCGTCGGCCTGTAAGAGCGGAAATAATTGTAGATTTACCTGCACTGTACTGTCCCACAAAGGCAACGCTGAGTACTCCTTGTTGTTGATAGTCTTTCAATCCTTCGCGCAGCTTCTTGCGAATCGCCGTGAGTTCTTCAGTACTCCCTTTAGCTAATAAGTTGTCAAACTTGACACATGCACTCTTAAACTGACTGCCAATAGTGGCAGCCTTAAAACCTGCATTACTTTGAGTCATGACTTGATTCCTCTATTGAAATTTGGCGTTTGGAATAGAAATGTTTTCTTGAAGAACTTCTTTCAGCTCGTTCAAAGACTTTTTCGACTGTAGAGGCAACTTGGTGGAGATAATGATGCTTCGTCCAAAGTCTCGTTTCACTCTGAGCACGCTCTTGCTAATATTTGCCTCGGTTAAAGGTTCACGTTGCTCAAGACAGTAATCGAGAATGCGCTTAGCGTAGGCTCGATTTAGATAGTTGGCAGAGGCAGCTAATTTCTTTTGAGCTTCTTCAAGATGACTTGCAATTTTTGACAAGCCGCCTATTAACTCATCGAAATACTGCTCAATGCTTGTAGCAACGGAATTGCAATGCTTGCAAAAATCACCTTCAGCTTGCTGAAGTACAACTTTCTTTTGTTCTTCGAGCTGGCTAGTCAAAGAATTTGAAATACCTTTAACAGCTTCACTACGCTTCTGCTCTCTCGATTTAAAGAGCCCGCTTAGTAGACCAGCAACAGTTCCAGCAATACCCACTGCAAAACCAAGTGGCGGAATAAAAAAGGAGAGAACAGCACCAGCAATTACTAGAACGCTACCACCAATACGAACAAAGTCTTTGTCAAACATGCTGGAAGATTGCTCGGAGAATTTGAAGTTACTGCTATTTAATTGAGCAACTAGCTGTAACTCATTTCCAATTTCTTCAATAGCTTCTTGAACCTCCTGGCTAAACTTTTGACTACTCTCTTGGTACGCTATCTTTAGGCACTCCTCAAACTTGATCGCCTTAAGTTTGCTCTCCCAGCCTAATTTCATGCTGGTTTCATTACTTTCCCAGTGACTTTCCGCAAAAGGCTGAACTTCGTTCATAGCAATTTGAAAACGAGCTTCAATCCTTTGTTTTAGAACTTCAAGAGTATCTTTTTCAGCTCTTTTAATAGTCTCCTGTAGTGCTTTACGTTTGTTTTGGAGAGTGCTAGCTAATTGCTCATACTTTTGAGCTTCTTTGATAAGCCAGATTTGCGGCTGCTCAATTGAGCCAACAGTCGAACCAAGTAACGTTTGCGATCGCCGAATGACACCATGTTTAATGAGAGATACTCGAATTGAATCGAGAAAGTCTTGCAGTTTGCTAGCTTGAAAAAGCTGCTGCTTACGTTTCTGATCCTCCGTTTCACGAGATATTTGTGCCGCAATCAACATTGCTGGAACAATACTGAAGTAATCGTTAGCGTAGTTCTGCTTGGCATATCTGCGAATACGTTCAATATGCCCACCTAAGCCACTCTTACCGTCCATCGCAAGCAGCTTCTCAGGATCTTGCAGAAAACGCTCTAAGAGTCTTGAATCTCGTAAATTATGCTTGACGTTGAGTAGAACAATTAATGGCTTTGCTCTTTCTTTTAAAGCTTGCAAGAAATTAAACTCTGTTTGCAAAATGTTGTCATTTGTCACCACGTAGCAAACGACATCTGCTTCTTCAATAATGCTTTGGGCAATCTCTTCATCAGTTTTCCCTCCTGGAGCACCGATGCCAGGAGTATCAATAATGCGGACATTCTTCCATTCGTAAACACGGTTGTATCGGGTAGTACGCTGCTTACCAACTCCGATTGCATCCCAGCCTTCATTCGTCACAATGGCATGAAGGGTGCTTTTACCAGCTTTGGTTCTGCCCATAAAAGCAATACTGAAGTGATTGAGGGCACGTTGCTTGGCTTGGAGAGATTCACGAACTTTGCCTAAGTCCTGAATGATTTCAGCAGTTAAACTTCGTCTTGTATTCTCAAGCTGCTTAGCAACCTCTTTCGCAGTACCAGCCTGTCCCTTATCAGTTGTTTTACTCCTTATCTCTCCAACTACTTGCTGGATATTACTCCCTAAATCTTGCAGAGCCGTGTAGGTTGACCTGAGGGCTAGTTCGGCGAATTTGTAATCCTCACGAGCGACTTCAGAGCACTGATGAATGGCATCATCATATTCAGGACCAGCTAAAAGAATTTCTTGCCGTAACTGCTCAACCTTCCGGCTAACATCTTGCGGAGCAATCTCCGACAGCTTGTTTACGAGAGAGCGAGACAGCAAAGAGTCAGCCCCCTTCAGTAAGCGAGCACCAAAAGATAAAGCTTGGGCTTCTTCAGCAGTACTCTTTACCTTAGCAACAGCACTTTCTGCTTTTATCAGCAACCGCTGTATAGTGTCTAATGGAATGCTCCAAAGCTGAGAAATATGTTCAATCATTTCTCGCTCTAACGGTGAGCAAAATCCATCCACATAAGCGATCGCAAGAATTTGTTGTATTGCTTCTACTCTTTGTTTTCGGGGTACTGCCTGAGCTACAGAATCTATAGAAAGCTGCTGTTCGTCTTGCGCTAGAATTTTTTCCATCTCATCTAGCGTTTGCTGGCTCACTTGGGCTTGAGAAGCTAACTCTCGCAGGCTTTTTGCTTCTTGATTATGGATTTGCTGATCCGCACAAACCATGTGAGTGATCAGCAGAAATGGATAGTTTAATTGCTCATCAGCTACTACAACGGGCTCAGTTGTTTGCATGAAGAGTTAGTTCAATAGAGCGACAGAGGTAGAGTTCCCGATACCTGCTGATGACTAGCATTAGTGAGAGAATTTTGCTCTTGAGTAGCGATAGCAAAATTGGGAAACCTTGCGGTATAGTACAGCTTTGGTACAGTACTGGTACATTAGCGGAATGCTTGGGGCTGAGCCATGAAAATCTGGGCAACTACGTTTGTCGTTTTGTTTGGCTTGGTGGAACTGTACCAATGGGTGCAACATTTTAACTGGACAGTGACCTTACCATTGCCCGTGTTTATCCTGGGCGGGGCCGCTTTAGCGATCGCCTCTAACTATGACAAACGTGCAGGCTTGCCTTTCGCCTTGAAGTTCGAGGAATCAAAGGCGATCGCTAACCCAACTCCCACGGTGATTAATCCTGTCGCATCAGGAATTCCCGTTCAGCTCAACTCAGCCCAGAAACCTTTAGAGCCTCAGTTACCCAACCTAAAATCTCAACCACCTCATCCCATTTCGTTTACGATTCAGCGCCCTGAGTCCCAAGAATAAAGCCCAAAGCTAGTTCCGCATTGGGTCGGGCTGAGTGTCGCGATCGCTAAATTTTAGACTTCCAGCTTTTCGCAGAAAGTTGGAACTACCGCCCCATGTTGCGCTTTAGTTGATCTAGTTCCTCGTCCATTTCCCAGCGCTTGAATTGAGCTTCTAGGGGATCGGCGCTGTTGTGCAAGTAAGTGTTGCTTTGGTTCCAGCCAATCGTCTGCCAACTCGTTGCGGTTTTGGCACTCGCATTGGCATTAGCACTCGCACGAGCTGCCTCCGCTTCCACCGCCTTGGCTCTGACTTCTTGGCGACGAGCTTGAATCTTCCGCTGCAACTCTTCTGTTTGCTTCATGCGTTCCTTCAGCACTTGCATTTGGCCCCAGCGTTGATTGCCTTCTCGCAACAAAGCGGCCTCTCGCTCCTCGGCTGGCTTCACCAAGTCCCATCTCCCGGCAGTTTTGGCTTTCCCAATCCGCTCATGCCAGCGCTGGATTTCTTGAGCTGTTGCCAAAATATTATCTTGCGCTTGCTTCTCTTTCAGACGCAAATCGGCCATGAGTCGCAGCGCTTCTTCCTCTTGTTCCCGCAGTTGTTCTTCCAGAGCTTGCAACTCCAAATGAGGGTTGTTCCGCAGAAATTCCTCTAGTCGAGTTTCCAGAAAACGGCTGAAATCTTCAAATAAACCCACGGCCAGAACTCCTGCGGTCGGATAAAGCTTTGTCTGATGGTAGCAAGGGGTAACCCAAACTCCGCTACAAGCTTAAGGAAGAACTTACGAAGCACTGGCTCAGTTTGAAACTAGCTCAAAACTGCTGCCCTACGTAAACCGATCGCACCTCTCCATTGCGGCGAATTACGGCTTCTTTGTTACTGACTTTCACCAAAGTCCAACCGCTAGAGCCAATGCCCTCACCCAAATTAATTCGCTGGGTGCTACCGCCAATTTCAAACAAAGCGGCAGAGCGATCGCCCCATTCCACAACCCCTTGCAGAGTTACTTGAGGCGCAGGCGCGGCAGGTGCAGCGGGAGCAATGGGGACAGAAGCGACAGGTGCAGGCGCGACACTGGGCATGGGGACTACGGGACGCACAACCACAGGACGCGGTACCACAGGTGCGACAGGTGCAGGGACAGGACGATTGTAGGGGCGTTGCGGTATCTTCGGCAGGGTGTAGATGCGCTCTAGCGCGCTGGGAATCCGAGTCAGCGGCTGGGCTAAGTTGCCAGTCACGGGTACGGTCGGCAGAGTTCCGGCAGATTGGGGTGCAGTGGTGGGAACTGCTGCTACTTGTTTGCCTGGGTTTTCGAGTTGAGCAATGGTTTCTAGCGATTGCTGCACATACGCACCAAATTGAGCATCTGCTAGCTCTTTAGTTGTGGGGGCAGGTGTGGTTATGACAGAGGAAGAGTTGCTAGTAGGGAAGAATCGCCCCAACTTACCCTGGCTCCCTAACCAGATCAAGATGATGCCGACAATGGAGGCACAAGCCGCCCCCAACAAGATCTTGTCGAACGAGTGGCCGAACTGGCGATGCTTTTCGAGTGAGCTATCGGTTTCTACCAAAGCTGTATCGGGAGCGTCGCTGCGAACAGGCTGGGAGGTGAGACCTTGGCGTGGCATGAGTGCTGAAGCCAGGATCATTTGAGGAATGGCTAGAGCTTGGACCGAAGTGTTCTCAATCGGTGTAGTTTCTGTGGGTAGTGAGGTGCCGCCTTCCACGACGCGATCTACGTCCTCAAACAGCTCATCCATCAATTTGTCAGCATAGTCCTCTACAGACCAAACAGGACTCGGCATTGAGTTTTCTAATGAGTCTGAGGCCATCTGGCTGGTTACGACATCTTGGGACATAGACTGCTCGCTCGGTGACAGTTCAATTAATGCGGGTATTGCTGGAGGAGGTTGGAGTGATTCTGCTCAACCAATCTCTCAAAAAAGCTAATGCTAGTGCGCCCTGATTATAGATATAAAGATTGCTTCCTGAAATCGTTTGCGAAGTAGCTTATTAAAGGCGATCGCGGCCTCATCAGTAGAAGGTTCTACGCGGAGGCGGAAAATCATGAGTAGTTTACAGGAAGAATACAACGAATCGTGTGATCTGAAGCTGCGATCGCTGAATCTACCAAAATTTAGCAAGAGTGGTGATGATTACAGGGTTTCGGGGTTCAGATTTTAATTAGTTGTTACAAAAAACCAAGGTGGCTCTGGTTAGGTTTGACTAAACCCGAGCCTTGGGGGCACTCGCCCCCAAACCCCCGCTGAAGGACGGCTGCGTCCTCCAGGCCTCCTCCAGACGAGTCTAGTTGGCGGTGTTTCGAGGCTTGGAATGCCCTAACCTCTAAAGTTCTGGCTCATTCCTCATCCTTCCTCCGTCATCCCTCAGTTCCAACCAACTGCCGCGCCCGGACTTCTAAGTAAACTAGGAGGGCGTTGATGTCGGCTGGGTTGACGCCACCGATGCGGGTGGCTTGGCCTAGGGTAAGGGGTTTGATTTTAGCTAGTTTTTCGCGGGATTCTTTCGAGAGGGTTTCGATCGCGGCGTAGTCGAGGTCGGCGGGGAGTTTGCGGTGTTCTTGGCGGGTGATTTGCTCAATTTGGTGTTGTTGGCGGTGCAAGTAGCCTGCGTATTTGATATCGATTTCTGCGCCTTCTTTTTCGACGCGTTCCAGTTCTGGGTTGCCGAGGTTATAATGGTCGAGGTTGGTGTAGTGGAATCCAGGGCGACGCAGTAAATCGGCTAGGGTAACGGAGCCTTTGATGGCTTGTTGAGTGTCGGTGGCAATCGCTTTGCCCACAGGGTCGTGTTCTTTGATGCGGGTTTCGTGCAGGCGCTCTTTTTCGGCGGTGATGTTGGCTTGCTTGCGGGTAAAGAGTTCCCAGCGGCGATCGTCGATGAGGCCAATTTCGCGACCGAGAGGGGTGAGGCGCTGGTCGGCATTGTCGGAGCGCAGGAGCAATCGGTACTCGGAGCGGCTGGTGAGCATGCGGTAGGGTTCGCGCAGGTCTTTGGTGCAGAGGTCGTCGATCAAAGTGCCGATGTAGCTTTGCTCACGGGGCAAAATCACCATCTCCTGGTTGTAGGCGTAGCGGGCAGCGTTCATGCCTGCAACTAAACCTTGAGCCGCAGCTTCTTCATAGCCTGTGGTGCCGTTGATTTGCCCTGCACAGAACAGCCCAGCTACTTTTTTGGTCATTAAGGTGGGGTAGCACTGGGTAGCGGGTATGTAGTCGTATTCCACGGCGTAGGCGGGCCGCAACATGGTGCAGTTTTCGAGTCCAGGCAGCGATCGCAGCATTTGCAGTTGCAAGCCTTCTGGCAGTCCGGTGGAGAAGCCTTGGATGTAGAGTTCTGGGATGTCTCGACCTTCTGGCTCAATAAAGATTTGGTGGCTCTCTTTATCGGCAAAGCGCACAATTTTGTCTTCGATGCTGGGGCAGTAGCGGGGGCCTTTGGCATCGACCCAACCGCCATAGACCGGAGACAAGTGTAGATTTTCGCGAATCAAGCGGTGCGTCTCGGCAGTGGTGCGAGTCAGGTGACAGTTCATCTGCTCCCGCTCTACCCAAGCTTCTGGGTCAAAGCTGAACCAGCGCACATCTTCGTCGGGGGGCTGGGCTTCCATTTTGCTGTAGTCTACCGATCGCCGATCTACCCGCGCGGGGGTGCCAGTTTTCAGGCGTCCGGTTTCAAATCCCAGTCGGTTGAGGGTTTCGGTGAGTCCTACAGCGGCGAATTCTCCTGCTCGTCCTGCATCCATCGACTTGTTGCCCACCCAAATCTTGCCGCCCAAGAATGTGCCTGTGGTTAGGACAACAGCTTTGCACTGGAAGGCCACGCCAAAGTAGGTTTGCACGCCGATCACTTCATCGTTTTCGCCCAAGATCAAGTCGGTCGCCATGGTCTCTCGCAGCACCAAGTTCTCCTGGTTCTCCACGATGACTTTCATGATGTTGGCGTATTCACGCTTATCGGTCTGCGCGCGCAAGGCCCAAACTGCTGGCCCTCTGGAGTTGTTAAGAATGCGCTTTTGCAAGTAGGTGCGATCGGCCAGTTTGCCAATTTCGCCACCCAGAGCATCAGCTTCATGTACAAGTTGAGATTTAGCAGGTCCGCCAACAGCTGGATTGCAGGGTTGCCAGGCAATTTTGTCGAGGTTGAGGGTGAGCAGCATCGTACGGCAACCTAACCGTGCGGAAGCGAGAGCTGCTTCACAACCAGCGTGACCCGCTCCAACCACAATCACATCAAAAGCATCTAAGAATTCTACGGGTGTTTGCAGGGTCATAGTTTGGTTCGAACGCTGGAGAATCTCAACTCACTAATTTTAGCGGTTATACTCAACCGTCAGGCTATATCCACTTAACTGTTGCCAAAGGAATTGATGCTGCACATCAACCTAAGTAAAGACAGAAAAATCGACAGAATATTGTTGGATTAGCAAAAGCTTTCCTCCCAGATGCTTCGCCCCAACAACTACAAGTTAATTCTTAAAATCTTTGCTTACCAGCTAATTCCATGAGCAATGCTCTTGAAGATTAATTAATATTTATTGAGGTTTTTATAGAGCGTTTCCTAGTCTCCTGAGGTACAGTAACAACAATGAGTAAACCAGCTGCGAATATCTTCTAGAGAGACTTGAGCAAATGCCTCTTGAATGGCTTTGTCTAAGGCTGA
>NZ_JACJPA010000122.1:0-20227 GCF_014695845.1 Trichocoleus sp. FACHB-591 | reverse complement strand
GTCGGCTCAAATCGGTCGCGTACCAAAGCGGCAGAACGATTTATCAGCTCAAGCATGGGATGCTCTCGGACTACCTGATTGAGCAACTCAAGCACCCGTCCGTACAAACGTCCCTTGCGTAAGTCCTGTTGGAAAAACAAATAAACTCCAATGGGGAGGGTCCAGGGAGGGGGGAACCGAGTTTTCCACAGCCCTGGACCCTCCCGCCAGAGCCTTTGACTTCACCCCCAGCGATCGCCGATGACGATTTAAGCGACGTGATTGTGGGGATTCAAATCCAAGTGAGGCGATTGGGGTGGAGTGTTGAGCAAGTCCATCAATTTATTGCGGATAACTTCCACAGTAAGCGGAGGAGCCAGCTGACGGATGATGAGCTACTGTGTTTGCTCTATCGGCTAAGAACGGACACCTTGAGCGAGGCAAAAAATTGAGGCGATCGCTAAACGATTAGGCTCCAGGGTAGCAACACCCTAGAGCCAATAAGGGGAGTTCCATTAGGAAACGATTGCCCCTACCAAGAGAGGAGCGATCGTTTGTTTATCTACAGGACTTACGCAGAAGCGACTCTAAACTGAAGAAATGAGCTTCACCAAACTAGAGTACTGCCAGTATTTGCTGAGCAGTCCGATCAACTACACCGTCACGAACTTGGCTGACCATCTAGAGGAGATCAGTCATGACCGGATCAACCGCTACCTGCGCGGCGAGAAATTGACCCCACGTTTGTTGTGGGAGAACGTCAAATCCCTGCTGTCCCCCACCGCGAACGCTTATCTTCTGTTTGACGATACCGTTCTAGATAAGCGGTATTCGACCTCAATTGAGCTAACGCGGTGGTAGTACAGTGGCAACGAGCATCGCGTGATTCGAGGTATCGGGTTAGTAAGTTGTGTGTACGTCAATGGCGAAACTGAACAGTTTTGGGTGATTGATTACCGCCTGTATGACCCAGAGGGCGATGGACAGAGCAAGTTAGATCACGTCAGTGACATGCTCAAAGGCGTGGTTTACAGCAAGCAGTTACCATTTAGTACCGTCTTGATGGATAGCTGGTATGCCAATTGATCAGCTAGAGAAGCTCTATTACTGCCCACTCAAGACCAATCGATGCGTGGACGATAGTGGCGGGAGTATGCCCTATGTGCGGATTGATGAATTAGTTTGGCGTGACGAAGAGTTGCAACAAGGCAAGCTCATCAAGGTACGTGGCTTTCCCAAAGATAGGAAGGTGAAACTGTTCCGGGTTACTGTTTCCATTAACAGAACGGAGTTTGTCGCCACCAACGACTTATCTCAAGCCTCAACGAATGCGGTACAAGATGGGTGCGGCATCCGTTGGAAGATTGAAGAGTTTCACCGCGAGTTGAAGCAACTCACTGGAGTCGAAGCGTGTCAGTGTCGCAAAGCTCGAATTCAACGCAATCATATTGCTTGTGCCTTACTCGTTTGGACTCGTCTGAAAACCATTGCTTACAAAACACACAGGACGATTTATCAGATTAAGCATGGAATGCTGTCGAATTACTTGATTGAGCAACTCAAGCACCCATCCGTTCAAATGTCCCTTGCGTAAGTCCTGATCTAGAAGGGGCAACCGTCCTCAGGCGTCCAGGTCTCGCTAATCTTCCAGCAATCATCGAAGTGATTGCGGATGATGCGAGTGATGAAGGCGAAGCGGTCATTATTGGTCACTAAGTCCACGAGCCGTTCATTACCTTGGCAATCTTCAAGCTGGATGATGAGCCGGATGGGCTGTTTAGTAATGGGGCGATCTTCGTCCACCGCTGAGAGGTAGGTGTAGCCATCGACTAGGGAGAGGCTGTCAATTTTGGCTGGAGCAATGGAACGAACTTGCTCTTCTAGATGGGTTTTGAGTTCTAGTTGAGCCGTGGCATGGATATGGCCAAAACCCTGCTCTTCTTCGGTTTGAGCGGGTGCAATAGTTTGAAGTAACATTGATTCAAATCCTTAATAGGGTTTTTCAAAAAGAGGGCATCGTTCGGTTTGGCGACTTGGGCGATCGCCCTCTCTTTATGCCTGCAATGATATCATGACATAGGGATATCTACAGCTCCACAGCTCATGTTAATCTGATGTCTATTAACCGGGTTGATAATCTATTGAGGTAATGAGATGACGATATCAACAGTGCCGAGACCAGAAAGAGCTGAACCCGGAGCATACGGAGAACGGAAACGACCCAAGCAGTTCATGATTACTGATTGGGCTTCCGATGAAATGGATAAGGTTGCTGATGAACTCGGTATTACTCGTTCAGAAGTTTTGGAACGGCTTATCCGCTGTGGTGGATTAGCTGCTGCTAAAAAATACGATTCTGAAGCGGGTCAATGTCGAGACGAATCTGTCTAGTTCTCTCAGTTAGTAGTTGAAGCGATCGCTCAGTTTGCACGCCTTGCGATCGCCCCTGTACTCCACCTCTAGCTGTTAACCACAAGGTGAAGCCCTATGGAATTCTCTCACGAGCTAGCATTAGCTTTAGTTCAGTCTGCTGATTCGTTTCTAATAGATTTTGATGAAGCTTCGCAACGGCTGAGTTATTCATCCAAGCAAAGGGCCTGCAAGAAGCTCATCAACAGCTTTGATAAAGGGACAGACTTTTTAATCAAAGGATTGGAAAGCTCCCCTTGCGGGCGTTCTAGTGAACTGATTGCTTTGACGAGCGACTACCTTAAATCTCTCGGCATGATGGCAGCGACCGGGAAGCTTAAAGAAATCAGTTGCTACTTTCTAGAGTGTAAACGAACTGCTAAAGCACCTTTTGCCAATCAGATTGCCACAGCAGATCCCACTCCAGCACTAGCTCTCCTCTCACCCACCTGCTCGAACTCGAATGATTTGCAGGATGTGCATGAAACAGACCTAGAGCTGCGGGAGGTGCAGCTGAGATGAGCACCTCCCCTAACCTCACATACCTCAAGCTGTGCAAAGAGTACGTCCAAATTACCCAGCGCAACTACTGCGCGGCTAAAATCCTCACCATCATCGAGGGCTGGCAGCAGTGGAAAGCCAAGCACAAGCTGGATGACTGGGTGAGGCTCACCCTAGAACAAATCCGAGAGCACCTGTTTGAGGAGTACAGCATCGAAACCATTCGCCAAGCTTTAGCGAAGCTGACGAACAAACTGCAACTGCTCAAGCGGCGCAACAACCCAAAAGCCAAGTATGACCGAGCCTACCAGTACCAGCTCAACCGGGAGGCTATTGAACAAGCCTTAGCTCAAAAACAGGCTAAAACCCTTACCCCGTCCCATTTAACAAATCTAGGAGATGATGACCTTGATTCTGGGAGTTCATCTCCTAGCTCAGAGGTCATCATCTTCAAAACGAGTGGTGATCATATAGAAATAGATTCCACTCTAGACACCTCAAGAGACACCACAACAACGGAGCCACCCGCCCTCCCTGTTGTTGTGGGTGGAGTGGAAGTTTCCGAGCCAGTAAGCACCCCCCTTCCTGTTAAATCTCAACCCATTCTAAAAGCGTCTGGGTCAGAAGTGGAACAGGTTGCAGAGGACGCTGATTCCGCCGCTGCTCAAACCGCCATCTTTTCAAAAATTGAACAAGCGGGATTTCCGCTGACTCCGCCTTTGAAGGCTGAAGTTCTAGCTGCTCCTCTCCAGGTGGTTACAGATGCTCTGGCTGCTGCCGTTGAGTATCGAGATAGGCATGAGGTGAAGAATCCGATCGGCTTGTTCAGGAATGCGATCGGTCAGTGCTGGAAACCGGGAGCAAGTGAGCATCCCAAAGCCGCAGAACCAGGCTTCAAAGAATGGTTTGACTTGGCTCATAGGCTGAGGCTGGCTACAGCTAGCCAATTGATTGAAGGAGAGCAATACATCCTGACTAATGATGACGAGTGGGAGCCTTGGGGTTTCTTAGCTGCTGCATTTCCGATCGCACGGCTTAGTCAGATGTTGGCTTGATACTGTGACTGGATAACACTTCTAGTCAGCGGTTGCCCAGAACTGTGCACTTCCACACACAGCGTCAGTCAACCTACTGCTAGAGCGTTCTTATTAGACTTCATCAAGGTAATAAGACGCGTTCATCTCCGGATGTGGCTTGAAGGCACGCGGAATGTAACGCAACTCTCCTACATCTTGAGGCTCAGCTTTAATACGCGAAAGCTCAGCATTAGTAACCTCACATTGCTCTGAGGTCAAATAAAACTTGTGCTTCTCGAGCCATGACAGAGTTTTGTGATAGTTGTCAGCGGTTAAGCTCCTCAATAGCTCTACATGAAATTCGACCTCTTGCTTTCTAATTTGAGGTCGTAAAGTCGGAACCATATTTACATAACCATCTTCTGAGACGACAAGGCAAACAGTGGGAGCCTGAGAAGATGTTATATAGCGCAAGGCGGAGTTGTATCGTGCTCCTCTTGAAGGATCGCCTATTCCCGTAGCTATGCCGTCCAGAATGACGCCAATGGCATGGCAATTGCAATCGCGATCGACCAGAATGGCTCCATCAATCCCACTAATGCGCGCTACTAATGCCGAATTTAGCTTGATGGGTTCAACTGCAATGGCTTGAGAACTTAGCCTTTGTGCCTCACTTGATGCTGCATCAGATACAACAAGCATGGTTCCATGACGTTGATCCATTGCAGCAAAAACGGCGTCCCACAGCACTTCACCTTGTTTTGGTGTCAGGCCAGGAAGAACCCTTCTTATATTCGAGAAAAATGCTCTCTCAGTCAGTCTTGGTTGTGGTACGGAGGGGACACCAAAAGCACAGTTCATCAACAAAGTGTCATTCACATAGAGCGCCCATCGATAGTGGCCAGTAAAGACAGCTTTAAAGACAGGAGTATCTCCGGAATCTGTGAGTGAGCCGAAGCCTACAATACCTCCGCTTCCTTGGCAGATACAGCCAAGCCGATTGTCAGAAATCTCGACTACTTTGCGAACAAGTCTATGGGAGCCTAGATGAATAGATTGAAGGAAGACTGCATCGTAGTGAAGAGATGGCAAATCTGGAGGTGCAAAAATTATCGTGCCAAGAGTTTCACCCCCCTCGTAGCGCAGTTCCGATATTTTGTTTAGATTCTCGAATACCTCATCTAGCATGAAATCTTTGAGAGCTAGGGGAATTGCATTACAGAGAGTTTGACCTGCTTTGCGAAGGAGACCCGAAAGCTCACTATCAAAGGTATTAAAGAAGCGACCAGGCTCTTTTGTACCAAGCTCATCAGATACCTCTGCAAGAAGGTGGCTGATCAATGCTTGAACTATTCCAACACTGGAACTCCATCCCTGAAACTGAATTGGCTTGACAAGCTGGGGTAAGGCATCAAGATCCAATTGTGCGACTTGTAGAATCGGAGCTACATGAAAATTGCCAAGGCGGACAGGTACACCACAAAATGAATGGGTCTCGTTGTCAAAGTCGATTCTGCTTAAAACTTCCTCAATTGCTTCTTGAACCGATTTGCGACGTATGTTTTCAGGCTTATCCCGCATTCTCGGTTCATCACCATAAAACATATGTTGATCTGGATGATTGGTAAATATTTCGCCTGCGCGTTTGTGAATACCCTGGAATATGGATATATCCCACTCTTCGTCTTCAGGCTCAATACATACTGGGTGATCTTTTGAAACTTCTGGCAAGCGAACACCGACCAAGAGTGCTTTGACTGGAATATTTGCACCCAGTTCCACAAGCGCTTTCTTTGCGCGGCTCTCGATTTGGCTCCGAAAGTGCGACTGGTAGGGCCACATGAAGTATGTGGGGGCAATTTGCTTCATTTTTACTCAGCGGGGTGTCCGTGCTCGTAAGCAGTCTAACTATTCTGTGGCTGAATCCTTCCATATAGTAGGCTTTTTGAAGAGATGGTGGCACGGTTCCGTATATGTCCACAACCAGTACAGCCTGCAAGGCCACCATTGAAAACTAAGAGGCGATCGCGGCTTCACTTCACTAGGCGATCGCCCCTCACCCCACTAAAACCGATCGCCTTACCAAGGGCTCAGCCCAAAATCAAAAATTTTCTGAATCTCAAAGCTTGGCCTAGGTTCTGCGTCACCAGAGCGATCGTCTTTTGCAGTTCACCAGAGCGATCGCTGCTTTGAAAATAGAAGACTATGCGGGTGGTTGAGTAACAGGACGCGGAACGAGCTGAACCTGATAGCCCAATCGCTCGAATTGTTGTTGCAGTTTCTTCAAACGTTGTGCTTGAGAGCGTTACCCAGTGTCGCTAACACGGTAATCCCGATAGGGCTGATGCTGCTTCAGCATGTGATAGACCACAATCAACCATCGATGAGCTACGGCAACAATTGCTCGCTTGTGTCCTGTAATTAGGTCCTGGACCTAAGATATCACCCAAAAAACAGCGTTTCTCCTGAGAGAAAGATAGTAGAGTGTTGAATCCAACATGATTGACTACCTTTTTCATCACCGTTTAACTCAATGCTTAGTTTCTACTAAACCCCCTGCTTCTTCACAACAGCAGCAGCTAAACGCAAATCACTTGTCAAAGCGGCAGCAAAAAACGTTGCAGATAGCGCTGTGGGCAGAGGAAAAGCTGGATGAAGAGGTTGCACCTCAAGTGAAACAACTGTTGTTGCGGGCTTTTGCTGTTTATAGACGACGCGATCGCCTAAGCGCAGATACTTTAGCTCGGTATCGTCATCACCTCAAACAACAGTTTAGGGAGTGCCTCACTCAAACAGAGCATCAGCATTTGAGGCGATCGCCCCTCTGCTTCACCAGGTTTCCTTATTATCTTTCACTGTTGTTAGACGAACCCTCCCACACACCACTCGTTGCTCAGAAAACCCAGAATCAACGATTGATGTCAGACATTTCTGGAAAAGGGCAGTTCGCCCTTTGGTGGACTCACCATCATAGAAATCTGCTGGCTCTGGTGAAAGTTGGGCTCGCAAATTGCACCAATCATGCCAAAACAGTAAAGCTTAAGCAGGGACTGGGCAGTATCAGCCTGATTCCCATCAAAATCGGTAAGAGAGGGGTCAAAGTTCGAAACGTTTGGATTCACTATCACGACCTCTATCACCTTGAAGTTGCCCAGCTCGATCGCATTCAGATGGGAAACTATTGGGTGAGTGGTGTTAACGGCATTAATGGGCGGGTCTTTCATGACGCTCCCATTGTGGAGGAATACGACAGCTTTTTGGATGAAGCCCGAATTGCTATCCACGAAAGCCTCACACGTCCTTCCGCTTTCAGCCAACTCAAACTGCTTTGCTGGCTAGGATTGCTACTCATACAGGGGATTAATCCTTGGGCCGTAATCATCCGTCACACGAAAAGCCTGAAAAAGAAGCAGGCAGAGCTTTGGCTATAGCTTCTACCCGTGAGTACTCTGGGATGTAGTTAAACTCAGCGGAGCAGTCACCCACCCCACAAGGAATAATTTGGCACCCTTGCCAGAGTTTTGAAAAACCGGCGATCGCCTCTGGCCCTTTACTAAAGCGATCGCCCCTATAACTTTTTCCCTTTGGGGAACGCAACCTCATTCACTGAACTGCTGCTCATCCCTGCTAGTTGTCCAAGGTTTGGACATCTGCTTGCAGTAGCTCTGGGGTTAAAAGGCGATCGCCCTTGTGAAAACAGATAGAGGGGCGATGAGCAGCTAAGGTGCTTGCTGCACGGCTTGGCGGAGTGGGATTTGAATGATGAACTCAGTGCCTCTGCCAGGCGTTGAAATGCACTCTAATCTGCCCCGATGTTTTTCGGTGATGATTTGGTAGCTAATCGACATCCCCATCCCAGTGCCTTTCCCCAATGCCTTGGTCGTGAAGAAGGGATCAAAGATGCGTTTTTGCACCGCTTGAGCAATCCCCACTCCGTTGTCCGCGATCGCCACTTCTATCCAGCCAGCATCAACCATTGATGTGCGGATGGTAATGCGGCTGGGATGGTCCTTTAGCTCTTGATAAGGGCGCTTTGCGTTGGTTTCCTCGATCGCATCAATGGCATTGACCAAGATGTTCATAAACACTTGGTTGAGCTGCCCGGCGTAGCATTCAACCAGGGGTAGCTTCGCGTAGTGTTTGACAATCTCGATTTCTGGCTGTTCGGGTCTGGCTTTAAGGCGATGTTGCAAAATCATCAGGGTGCTGTCGATGCCTTCATGAACATCGACTGCCTTAAATTCCGCCTCATCCATGCGCGAGAAGTTACGTAAGGAGAGGATAATCTGGCGAATGCGATCGGTTCCTAGTTGCATCGAAGCCAGCATTTTTGGCAAGTCTGCCTGCAAAAACTCCAGATCGATATCTTCAGCCGCCGATTGAATTTCAGGGGCAGGGCGAGGATAGTGCTGCTGATACAAATGCACAAATTCTAATAAATCCTCTGTGTACTCCTGAACATGAGTCAGATTGCCGTGGATGAAGTTAACCGGATTGTTGATTTCATGAGCCACCCCAGCCACGAGTTGCCCGAGACTCGACATTTTCTCACCTTGCACCACTTGAGCCTGAGTTCGCTGCAATTCTGCCAAGGCATTCTTGAGTTCAGCCGTGCGTTCATCAACCCGCCCTTCTAGGACTTCCTTGCTGTGCTCTAAGGCCGTGAATAACTCCCTCAGTCGTCCTGCCATGTGGTTGAAGGAGTGGGAGAGGGTATTGAGTTCTTGAATATTGCTGGCTGGCACCGTTTGCTCTAGATTGCCAGAGGCCATCGCTTCACTGGCTTGATTCAGACGCAGAATCGGATGAACCAGCCAACGAGAGGTGAACAACCCTATGCCAATGGCACCCACCAAGGCACCGAAGCAGAGCGCGATTGTGGTACGGGTATTGGCATTGATCTGGGCCATAAATGCGGTTTCTGGCACACTGGTGACCACCAGCCAATCCAAGCCATACGGATCGCGCCAAGGTCTAACATCGATAAAATACGGCTCTCCCTGCACGTCAAGCTGAAAGTCTGTGTCTCCAGTAATCGACCCAAACCCTTTGGAAGATTGAATGTGCTTAGCAATAGTTTGAATAATGGGGCTAGGACTATCAGTTGCCTGCACCCGTTTAATGTCTTTTTTGACGAGGGTGAAGGGCTTTTCTGTGCCAGAGCTGGCAATCAAAGTGCCATCGCGCTCCATAATAAACACCTGCCCAGACTGACTAATCTCCAAACTATGTAAGAAGTCGCTGAGTTTTAGTAGGTGAATATCCGCTGCGATCATCCCCAACAAGCGATTTTGGGAGTCATAGATGGGGCGACTGGCAGAGGCAGCGATGTAGGGCGTGGGAAGATTCAACGCAGTAATCTTGGCCCAAATCGGTTTGCCAGCAGCAATGGGTTCGGTATACCAGGTCTCCTTAAAGTTGTCCCAATCCCAGCGATCGCTCACTTGGGTACGGTTGCCTTGGCTATCAACCGCGTAATTTGTGAGATTGTTGGGCAGTGTTGCGGTCCAATCATCAACAGTAATGGTTTTGCCATCGTAGCGAGCCGCTCCCACTCCCTCCCCAGTCGTTAAGCCAATGCCAATGTAAGTCAGGTCATACGCTTGCATCTGATCCCAGAAATATTTCCCCACCACTTCGCGATCGCGCACATCGAGCATGCCTCGGCGAATCACATCAGCATTGAGTTGGTTGAGGATTTGAGGAATGGCCAGATAGGACTTCAGGCGTTCATCAACCACATCGCTGGTGCGATCGAGCAATTGTTCTGCCAGATCGTTGACCGCACTCTGGCCGTTTTTGAAAGACAAATAACCGACGAAACCGACAGCGGCAAAAATCTGGAGGACGAAGGGAACGACGAGAACAAGTTGTAATGGAAACGTCTTGTCTCTGAGGAAATACTGGCTTTTCATATATAAAGGTAATTTTTATTAAGCTCTAGCCCATTAAAAAATGCCCAGGATCGTCACACAGCTAACGCTTACAAAACCTTGCCAAAGTGCCTATACCGTCGGTAATTGAGTGGAGTTGTCGCCCTTATTTACATGTCACTAGAAGTTGCGATTAATACTAGGGCTGCATGCAAACTGCATAAATCTGCGGTGCAGACGAATCTTCGTTTTTGTCTATCATTAGCTATTTGCTTTTGAATTTGCGCGATTGCCTCTGGCCCTTTACTAAAGCGATCGCCCCTCTAACTTTTCCCAAGTGGGGAACGCAACCTCATCAATGAACTGCTGCTCATCCCTGCTAGTTGTCCAGAATTTGGACATCGCTTGGAACGCAATGTTTACCGCGATGAGGATGAGTGGAAACCTGGGGTTTCTTGGTGGCTGCTTTCGCGATCGCACGATTAAGCAGGATGCCGGCTTGATCAGTGGGCTAGTATCGATTGCCGTCAGCGGCGACAAACTCTTGCCACTAGCCTTGCCTATTTGTAAGGCTGCTGCATGGTGCTTGTTAAGTGGCGAGTTTGCGCTACCAACTCAGGATAAGGGGCAACCTAGGGCGAAAATCTACTTGATGCCCCTGCACTTCCCAATCAAAGCCAAGCTCCACGCAATACTCTACTCCAACTCGTACCCTGACCTGATTGGTGTCAATCACCGCTTGAAATTCTGGTGATGGATTATCTGCGGTAGGACTGACCAACTCTATACGAGTTATTTCGCGCAAACCAACATGATGCTTTAGAGGCTGTGCCTTTTCAGTTTGGTATTGATCTGGACGTTTACCAAATGGAGTCTGAAAGAGCATCGGTTCTGTTAGCACACTACTATTTGTACCTACTGCGATACTCAGTGTGTCAGACAGATAAGGTGGACGATATGCCCAACTGGAAAAGGCAACAGTGTCACCATCACTTGTCCCTGGACGCAAACAGACTCCAAAGGGACATGTGTTAGCCCGATTTATCCATCGCTCCCAAAGACGAGTAGGGCGAATGAGCTCTGATTTCGCCTCTTCTGTGTTGTGAACCCACAACAGTTCCAACATCGCGTTGTGAAAAAAGAAACGGCGATTGTCCGTGCCTTGCCCAGGATGTGTATTAGATGTCCCCTCTACTAAACCGAATGATACTAAACGATCAGCTTCGCGAGCACCAATATCAGTACAGATAAAGAGATGATCAAATTCAAACCCCATAGTTTCAAAGCTAGTTAAGGATAAGTTTACTCAGCTCTCAAGTTTAATGAGTCTAATAGATAAACCCCAAGTACCATCAACACCAATGACCCAAGCTACTTGACTATTAATTAAGCGGAACTACGTCGAGCTAATTTCTTTATAGAGCAGACAGGCCGAAAATCATCAGCCTAATTCCTCAATGAGATGATTAGGCTGATGATTATTCTGTATAACACCCTAATGAAGCTGATTGCACGGAATTGTTCAGCACTGCTTCAGGCTAATTTCCTTCGCCCCTCTGCCTAAGATGGCAAGAACCGGATTAGATCGAATTTGATGGGAGGCGCGATCCTCCAGTAACCACGGCAACAACTCAAAGAGCCTTCCCAGAGGCATGAGGGCACCTTAAAGGTCAGGCGATCGCACGACTAAGGGGGCAAAGACTTAGTAGCGCGATCGCCTTTGTGGGTGGGTCGTGCAGAACATTCAAAAATTTGAACCAGTAAATGGTCGTCTAGTCGCAGGGTATGACTTGGTTGCAATCTGTTGGTGCATGCAGGAAACAGCTCTGATTGCATCTGAGGTTAGTAGCGCCCATATCGACAGAATTAGAGCGATCGCAGTTATAGAAGATTCGCGATCGCTCTCTGCTTTCTTTCTCAATCCAATCACACAGATGGGTGAATCAAAGGATATGACTGATTGTTACTTAATGTTGTAGGACTACTTTTCGCTACAGTCTTAAGCAATTATCAGTGTAAAGATAACTCTAGATATCTATGAAAAGTTAAACAACATACCTAAATAGGAATGGCTGTGCATGATTAGCCCCCGCAAGCACAAAAAAACCATTCTGTTTTTGGCAGCTAACCCCAAGGCTTCTACTCCACTCCGGCTAGGAGAAGAAGTCAATGAGATTGATGAGGGTTTGCAGCGCTCCAAGCAGCGCAACAAGTTTCAATTGGAACAGAAGTGGGCAGTCACTCCACGTGAAATGCGACGAGCTGTGTTGGAATTAGAACCACAGATCGTGCATTTCTCAGGACATGGAGTTGGGGAAGGCGGTTTAGCGCTAGAGGATGAATCCGGTCAAGTAAAATTGGTCAGTGCTAAGGCTTTAGCAAGTTTGTTTGATTTATTTAAGGAGCAGGTCGAGTGCGTTGTCCTGAATGCTTGCTATTCCGAATTGCAAGCCAAGGCGATCGCCCGTCATATTCCCTACGTGATCGGAATGAGCCAAGAAGTGGGGGATCAGGCAGCCCGAGAATTTGCTGTCGAGTTTTATGATGCCTTAGCGAGTGGGAGATCGATTGAGTTTGCCTATGACTATGGCTGCACTAGTATCAGCATGGAGGGCATTCCAGAGGAACTGACTCCTGTCCTCAAGAAGCAATCAGAGATACTCGCTGAACCTGAACCCGTTCAAGAAGTGAATGAGGGTAGTGAAGCAGCTCCTCTAGTAGCGTTAGAAGCCTTGCGATCGCTACAGATGGTTTCGAGTTCTTTTCTGGAGACACCGGAGGGTTCTGTTAGTTTGGAGTCGCCTCTTTATGTCGAGCGCCCGCCGATTGAATCCAGTTGCTATCAAGAAATCCTTAAGCCAGGGGCTTTGATTCGGGTCAAGGCACCTCGGCAGATGGGTAAATCGTCTTTAATGCAGCGGATTTTGTATCAAGCAGAGCAGCAGGGCCATCGAGTGGTTTATCTGAATTTGCAATCAGTGGATAGCGAGTTCCTAAATAATATCGACCAGTTTCTGCAATGGTTCTGCGCTAGCGTGACAAATGAGCTAAACCTAGACGATCGTCTCAGTGAGCTGTGGAAAGGGGTGCTGGGCAGCAAAAACAAATGCACCAACTACTTCCATCGTTACCTGTTCACAACGCTGAACGAACCTTTGACGTTGGGGCTAGATGAGGTAGACCAAGTCTTTCAACACTTGGAGGTGGCTCAAGACTTTTTTGGATTACTACGCTTCTGGCATGAGAAAAGCAAGAACGATCCCACTTGGCAGAAATTCCGCTTGGTGATTGCTCATTCCAGGGAGGTGTACATTCCTCTAAACATCAATCAATCACCGTTTAACGTTGGATTGCCCATTGAGTTACCAAAGTTGAGCCAGACTCAGGTGAGCGACTTAGTGCAGCGACATGGCTTGGGTTGGTTCAGCTCCGAAATTGATCAACTTAGGAGCATGGTGGATGGGCACCCTTATTTAGTTCGCAGAGCGCTGTATGAAATTGCGAAAGGCAATCTAACGCTGGAGAAATTCCTGGCGATCGCCCCAACAGAGGAAGGGCTTTACAGCGACCATCTGCGACGGCATCTGGAGAACCTGCGGAATGACCTGCAGTTGGAGGCAGCGATGAAACAAGTCGTTATGGCCGAGGGACCCGTGCGAATAGAGTCGAGTCTAGGCTTTAAGCTGCACAGTATGGGATTGGTGGAGCGGCGAGGCAATGATGTCTTGCCCCTGTGCAACCTCTACCAAATTTACTTCCGCGATCGCCTGGGAGTAGGCTGATGAACCCAATTTTGCCAAGCCATAGTGATTATTAAGTTGGGGGAAGCTTACCACTTGATGCAACGAATTATGTAACCCGGCAAGCCGACCAAGAGTTTTATGAAGGATTGAAAGCAGGCGAGTTCTGTTATGTCTTGAACTCACGGCAAATGGGCAAGTCTAGCTTGCGTGTACGGACGATGCACCGCTTGAAACAAGCAGGATTTGCCTGTGCTGCGATCGACATTACTTCGATTGGGGCAGCGGACACAACGGTAGAACAGTGGTACGCCGGACTCATTGATTACTTAGTCACTGACTTGAACCTGTATGCCCAGCTTGATCTCAATGATTGGTGGCAGCAGCAGGAGTTACTTTCTCCAGTGCAACGCTTCAGCAAGTTTATTAGTGAAGTCTTGCTCGTCCTCGTACCGCAAAGCATTGTTGTGTTTGTTGATGAGATCGATAGTGTATTGACACTGCCCTTTAACCAAGATGACTTTTTTGCGGTCATTCGAGACTGTTATAACCGTCGAGCCGATCAGCCTGCTTATAATCGCCTGACCTTTGCCTTGATTGGGGTTGCCACTCCCTCAGATCTAATTCAAGATCGCCGTCGGACGCCTTTTAATATTGGTCGGGCTATCGAGTTGACAGGGTTTCAACTTGCCGAAGCTCAACCTTTGAAACTGGGATTAGCAGAACGCGCCACTGATCCTCAAGCAGTACTCCGAACCATTCTAGATTGGACAGGGGGACAGCCATTTTTGACCCAAAAGCTATGTAAGCTGGTGCGCCAGGTAGAAACAGAAATCCCCGTTGGAAAAGAAGCCCACTGGGTGACAGAGCTAGTGCGCTGTAAAGTGATTGACAACTGGGAAGCTCAAGATCAGCCAGAGCATTTACGCACTATTCGTGATCGCCTTCTCTACAGTGGCAGCCAAAATACGGGACGCTTGTTGGGGCTATATCAGCAGATTTTGCAGCAGGAAGGGCTGACAGCAGATGACAGCCTGGAGCAGATGAAACTGCGGTTGACGGGGTTGGTGGTGAAGCAGCAGGGCAAGCTTCAGGTTTACAACCAAATCTATGCCACTGTGTTTAGTGCCACTTGGCTAGAGGAGGTGTTGGCTGAGTTGCGTCCCTATACCGAGTCAATCATGGCTTGGGAGAAGTCAGGACGGCAGGATGAGTCACGATTGCTGCAAGGGGAGGCCCTACGAGAAGCTCAAGTTTGGGCAGTAGGTAAAAGCCTGAGTGATCTAGATTTCCAGTTTCTCAGAGCTAGTGAGAACTTGAGCAATCGAGCGATCCAAGCAGCGCTGGAGGCAGAACGGCAAGCCAATCAACTGTTAAGTCAGGCTAGCGAGGAAGCTCAGCAAACTCTGCAAGCAGCGCTGGAGGCAGAACAACAAGCTAAGCAGACAGCTCAACAGACCTTAACAAAAGCGAGCCGCCGAGCTGTGTTTGTCAGCAGTCTAGGCATGGCTGCGATGGTAATGTCGTTGATTGTGGCACAAAAAGCTCAAGACAAAACTGTGGCTGCTGAGGCAACCCTAGCAGCCACAAATGTACGGTTGGTGGTTGCTGCCTCCAGAGAAGAAGTTCTAGCTGGTAAACCGTTTGTAGGATTGTTGAAAGCTTTAGAGGCTGCTCAGCAACTTAAAAAGTTATCTAAGACATTTCAAGATGATAAAACTCAGTCTCAAGTGATAGCGGCCTTGCAAGCTGGATATGGAGTGAGTGAACGCAACTCCTTAGAAGGGCATGAGTCTGTGGTTTCGAGCGTGAGTTTCAGCCCAGATGGGAAGACGATAGCTTCGGCAAGTGCTGACAAAACGGTCAAGTTGTGGAATGCCACAAGTGGCAAAGTAGTCAATACGCTAAGAGGGCATGAGTCTGTGGTTTCGAGCGTGAGTTTCAGCCCAGATGGGAAGACGATAGCTTCGGCCAGTAGAGACGACACGATCAAGCTGTGGGATGCCACAAGTGGCAAAGTACTCAACACGCTAAGAGGGCATGAGTCTGTGGTTTCGAGCGTGAGCTTTAGCCCAGATGGGAAGACGATAGCTTCGGCGAGTGACGACAAAACGGTCAAGTTGTGGAATGCCACAAGTGGCAAAGTAGTCAATACGCTAAGAGGGCATGAGCGTGAGCTCTTGGGCGTGAGTTTTAGCCCAGATGGGAAGACGATAGCTTCGACGAGCTGGGATGACACAGTCAAGTTGTGGGATGCCACAAGTGGCAAAGTAGTCAACACACTAAGAGGGCATGAGCCTGTGGTTTGGAGCGTGAGTTTCAGCCCAGATGGGAAGACGATAGCTTCGGCCAGTAGAGACGACACGATCAAGCTGTGGGTTGCCTCGAGTGGTCAATTGCTGAACACCTTAGAAGGACATGAGTCTGATGTCTTTAGCGTGAGCTTCAGTCCAGATGGGAAGACGATAGCTTCGGCAAGTGCTGACGACACGATCAAGCTGTGGGATGTCTCGAGTGGTCAATTACTCAGTACGCTAAAAGGGCATGAGTATGAGTCTCTGGTCTTGAGCGTAAGTTTCAGCCCGGATGGGAAGACGATAGCTTCGGCCCATGCTGACAACATGATTAGGCTGTGGTTGTTGGATGTTGATCAACTCATAGCAATGAATTGTGATTTGATTCATGCTTATCTCATCACCCACGAAAACAAGGCTCACTTCTGTAACGCTATTCCTCCCGCAATCAATAAGGAGCAACGCCTTAATGGCACACCTCACTCCACTCACATTAAAGGATGGCATCACTCTCTATATTGAATCCAGTGATCCAATTAGTTTTACTACTAACGCTTCTCCTTTCATCCCAGACAACAACCCTAAACGGGGGTTATTTCCAAGTACTTCTCTTCTACCTGTAAGCCGGAGCTTTCAAGCTATCGAGAATACTATCACTCCTATATGGTCTACACCCTAAGAGCCTTTAAGAATGTCGCGATCGCCGAAGTCAGCGAAGTTACTCCTAAGTTTGAAGTTAACGTTGATATCCAGGCAGGCTTGCCTTACATTGCCAATGACAAAACGAGATGTAGCACCGAAGTCGCATGAAATGCGTCTTTTCATCAAGCAGCAGACAGAGAAGTAAGTCAGTCTATTGGTCTGTGAACCTTTAGCTGATGGTAGAGCTAACGCAGTTACGTCTTTGCACTAGGTCTTTTTGAGAGTTGCTCTCTTGCAGCAAGCCATAGATTTGCTAATCGAGTTCCACATTATCTTGGTATGTCAGCATTAACCCATATTCCCGACTATCTTTATGTTTCTTCTGCATCTGCTAACGAATGAGGAAAACCGCTCAATAGCTTGCAAAAGAGCCGATCGCGCTGGGGGCGGTCTGTGGAATTCTGGTTTAAAAGGTACCCTTTCGGGTGCTGCCAAAGCTCTTCTTACTTTTTAGATTTGAGACACAAGGCATAGACAGCAGTTCCGCCTTGACTACGCCTTGAACATTGCTGTCTACATAGTCCCTAGAATCTTGGTCTACAAAGGAGCAACACTGTGCCTACTATTATTGGTGCGATAAGAGATAAGTGGATGTCTATAGGAGGGAACAGCTCTTTCCTAGGTGCACCACAGACCGACGAACTAGGATGTCCTGATGGAGTGGGTCGCTTCAACCACTTTCAAGGTGGCTCAATCTATTGGACTCCTGCGACTGGAGCCCAACTAATCTACGGTTCCATTCGAGAAAAATGGGCTTCGATGGGCTGGGAAACCTCCCTCTTAGGCTACCCTGTGACCGATGAGCTAGGGTGCCCTGATGGAGTGGGTCGCTTCAACCACTTCCAGGGCGGCTCAATCTACTGGACTCCTCAGACTGGAGCCCAACTAATCTACGGTTCCATTCGAGAAAAATGGGCTTCGATGGGCTGGGAAACCTCTCTCTTAGGCTACCCTGTGACTGATGAACTAGGATGTCCTGATGGGGTGGGTCGATTCAACCACTTCCAGGGTGGGTCAATCTATTGGACTCCAAATACTGGAGCCCAACTAATCTACGGTTCCATTCGAGAAAAATGGGCTTCGATGGGCTGGGAAAATTCATTCTTAGGCTATCCCGTGACTGATGAACTAGGGTGCCCTGATGGAGTGGGTCGATTCAACCACTTCCAAGGCGGCTCAATCTACTGGACCCCGAATACTGGGGCACATTTTGTTCTAGGTGCTATTCGAGATGCTTGGGCATCCCAAGGCTGGGAAACGGGCAGTTTGGGTTATCCTCGCACTGATGAATTAGTGACAGAAGGCACCAATGGCCAAGGTAGACATAGCATCTTTGAGGGCGGAGAAATTTACTGGACCCCTGCAGGTGGAGCGAAAGTAAAACTCTATCAAACTAACGTAGAAATTTGGTTCTCAGGCTTCCGTTGCCTAAACGAATCCAGTGAATGGTCAGGTAGCGATGAGCCTTATATGTTCTTAGGCGTTTCTACTTCTGGACAAGCGCAGACACCTCATGAAACTGGGGTGATTTCGGTAGATAAGGGTACTGTTATCCGCTCTGCAACTAGGCTGTACTCCGGTGTCGCAGAGGATGTCATTTTGGCAGTGGTAATCCGTGAGCTTGATGAAGGTGACCCGCATGCTTTTTCTGGAGCTTTCAGGTCAATTCTAGAGGTAGGTAATACTGCGCTTAAACTTAAGACGGGTGCTTCAGTCCCTAGCGAGGTTGTTAAACTCATATCCAATAAACTGAGTGAGTTGGTTGGTGCAGGGGATGATGATGTAGGCAGACGTGCTGAATTGCTAACAAAGGATAATTTGATTCGGATGGCAAGGCAAGCTGAGAGTGGCGACCCCGTAGCTGATTTCACTTGGGACTTGGGCAGTGATAGTGAAGGAATCTATCGCCTATATTTCTTTGTTCGGAAGGTTTAAGGGCATCAGTGCGATCGCATCTACAACGTATTAGATCCTGTCCTTTAAGAAACATTCATCAGTGTTTAAGCATAGCTATAGGGTTGAGTTGAGCCTGTAGCTATGCTTGTAAACCTTATATAGCAGGAGATCTAGCATTTAGCTGTTATGTTGCGGCCTTTGATCAGCGGAGTTGAAACTAAGCCTATCTACATCAACTGTGTTCCTCAGTGTAAGCAGGCAATTAGGAGCTGTAGCAGACAGGGCACACCCATGAGAGGCAGAATTGTAAGTTCTGGTTAATCAGCTTTTTTAGGAAACTCGCATTTGACGGTGATTTCCATACTACAGCCGCCTTTGGCATTGGCAATGTAGGGAATGCCTGCTTCACTGCTGATGTTCACGCCAAACTTAAGAGTAACTTCGCTGACCTCGGCGATCGCGACATTCTTAAAAGCATTGAGGGTGTAGGTGGTATAGGCCCGAATGGTATGCTCGATCGCTTGGAAGGTTTGAGTTTGTTTTTTAGCAGGTGTCTCAAAGACAATGCCACCGCCACGCTTGATATCATTCTCAACCGATGGGTTAGGAACAACTACGTCAGGTGTTGAACTGGAACGGTCGATCGCTTCGATATAGATCGTAGTTCCGTCTTCGAGGGTAATTGGGGTAAGTTGTCCCATTAGTATTTAACGGCTACAGTTTTTCAGTTACAGTTTAGCCCTGGTCCGAACTGAATCCAAAGCGTAAGCTGCTCGTGCTTGATGGAACTGATGCGGTCGATCCTTAAACAGGCATCAGGGGTGAAGTAGGCGTAACCTTCAGGAACGGTCATCACCCATACTTCCTATGGATTCCGCCTTGGATGTATCGTACGAATTTTACCGAGCTTTCTTGGACTGAGCCGCTTTAGCTAGTTCCTGGGCGCGGGCTACTGGATCAAAGGTAAGGTGAGGGTCCCATTTTTGGGCAGTTTTGAGTCCCTGGATGGCCGCCTCAATTTTACCAGAACGAGCGAGCTCTTCGCTGTCGGCAACGAGGTTAGGGGCAGCGGCGCGGAGCCGTTCCGGAGTTTGACAAGTGGGTAGATTTTGCAGGGTTTGCGGTGTTGTAATCAAATAATTGTGCAACCAAGTGCAGCCCCGCGCCAGCAAGCTATCCAAGTTTTCCACTGGCCACACCCGGGCTGTCTTGTCATTTGATGCAGTGACGATGCGCTTGCCATCCGGGCTGAACTGCGCTGCAGTAACACGAGCTCCATGACCTGTGAGTTTAGCAATTTCCTGACCACTCTGGGCATCCCACACCCGGGCTGTCTTGTCATATGAAGCAGTGACGATGCGCTTGCCATCCGGGCTGAACTGCACCTCCCTGACACTAGATTCATGACCCGCGAGTTTGGCAATTTCCTGACCACTCTGGGCATCCCACACCCGCGCCGTTTTATCATCTGATGCAGTGACGATGTGTTTGCCATCCGGGCTAAACTGCACCGCATTGACCCAGTCTTCATGACCTGTGAGTTTGGCAACTTCCTGACCACTCTGGGCATCCCACACCTGGGCTGTATCGTCATATGAAGCAGTGACGATGTGCTTGCCATCCGGGCTGAACTGCGCCGCAATGACAATGAATTCATGACCCGCGAGTTTGGCAATTTCCTGACCACTCTGGGCATCCCACACCCGGGCTGTATCGTCATCCGAAGCAGTGACGATGCGCTTGCCATCCGGGCTGAACTGCACCTCCCTGACACTAGATTCATGACCCGCGAGTTTGGCAACTTCCTGACCACTCTG